>JAKEHZ010000341.1 GCA_022614735.1 Acidobacteriota bacterium
GAAGAAATCTCTCCCGCGCTTTCTTCCAAATCCGCAATCCGCAATCCGCAATCCGCAATCCGCAATCCCGTCCCCGCTCTGGTTACATTTGACTAGAAGGGCGTTTTAAGGTTTCATGCGCAATTACAGTCAAGGTGTGAGGGCTCTGACACAGGATTGAGCGATAGAACTAATCTCCGCCAAATAACAAGTTAGCATTTTGTATTAATTGTGAGCACAGTCGAGAGCAATAGAGAGACTGGGTCGCAGACCTTAAATAATACTTGTGTGCCTGAAAAGACCTTCTGGCGCGTAGAAGGCAGTTTGCTCAATTTGAGCGCTGTGCGCCCGGTCGCCTATTTCACCTGGAACGCCCAGAGTTTTTCCGAACGCTGGCAGAGGCGTGGTCTGCTCGCCTTGTCGGCCCTCATCCGTCCATTTCTTTATGCAATCGATCGGATCTTCGCGACGCGTGTGCTGCACACACTCTTGCGCGGAGTCAGCCGGGATCGCCTCGATCTATTAGGCGAAGAGTACTTCAATTACGTACTCAAACCTAAACTCAAGCCACAGGGCGTTGCAAATTTGAAAGAAGCCATTGCCCGGGGCGAAAACGTTGTCCTGGTCAGTCAGGGGCTCGATCATGTGATGCGCCCACTCGCTCAGCACCTCGGAGTTCAACGGCTTGTGGCCAACCGTCTGGAATTTCGCGATGGGTTGGCGACTGGGAGACTGCTCTCTCCAGTGGTGAGGCCGAGACAGGTTCTGGCACGCATCATCGGAACCAATCCCGATGGACGCATCTCTGCTGAAAAACTGGCGGGCAAGCTCGGGTTCGGCGGTCTTGAGATCCTGAATAACGCAATTATCCCCGCAAACCGCATCCTGCCGCGGTTATCTGCGCCGACCGTCGTCTTTGAGCCGCATCAAGAGATTTCGGATCTCTCAGTGCGCAGATCACTCGCAGGTAAACACATCCTGCTGATTGGATTTACCGGCTTTATTGGCAAAGTCTGGCTGGGTAAAGTGCTCGATGATTTGCCTGACGTTGGTAAAATCTATCTGCTCATTCGCCGCCAACGCTCGACCAGTGCGCAGCGGCGCTTCGAAAGGATTATCGAAGAATCTCCGATCTTCGATTCTCTTCACGAACGGCATGGCGACGGGCTTGGCCAATTCATCGCAGAAAAGATCGAAGTCGTCGAAGGCGACATCAGCCAGAGAGACCTGGCGATAGCCCCTGAAACACGACTGCGCCTCCAATCGGACCTTGATCTGGTCATCAACAGTGCCGGCCTGACAGATTTCAATCCTGACTTGCGTCAGGCTTTAGCAATCAATATCGACGGCACTCTTCACCTGCTCGATTTTCTGCGCCAATGTGACCACGCCGCATTGCTCCATCTTTCAACTTGTTACGTCATAGGCTATCGCGATGGACGAATACCTGAAAAGCTAACGCCCAATTACACTCCGAGTGGAATCGCCGGTTTCGATGCCGAGCGCGAATACGAGAAGCTGCACAAACTGGCGAGGCGGATTGAAGAAAAGGCCGAAAGCGAAGAGATTACAGCAAAGCTTCGACAGCAGGTTCTGAGCAAGAGCGGCTATCAGCAGAAGAAAACTGGCGATGCAGAACACGAAGCCCAGGTCCGCAAGAAACGACAGCGCTGGGTGCGCAACGAGTTGACCGAAGCCGGAATGGCACGCGCGCGCGAGTATGGCTGGCCCAACACATATACCTTTACCAAGAGTCTGGCCGAATCGCTCCTCGCCACTCGGGGCGAAGGATTGCCGGTCGCTATTGTGCGCCCGTCTATCGTTGAAACGTCTACGCACGACCCCTTTGAAGGGTGGAATGAAGGCGTCAACACATCCGCGCCGATTTCATACCTGCTTGGCACTTTCTTCCGCCAATTGCCTTCGAACGGCAAGAAATGTCTCGATATTATTCCTGTCGATCTGGTCTGCCGCGGAATGATCCTGATCGCTGCTGCATTGACCGAGCGCCGGCACGAAGATCTCTATCAACTTGCGACCTCGGCGACCAATCCGTGCGACATGCGACGCACAATTGAACTGACCGGACTTGCACATCGCAAATATTATCGTGCGCAAGATGATTTCAATCAGCGGCTCCGGGCGATGTTCGATACGATCCCGGTCTCGAAAGGGCGCTATCAGCATCTTTCTGCGCCACGGCAGAGACAGGTCCTGCAGGCGTTGCTGAGAATTATGGCCCCGCTACCGATGATGCGCTCACCACTCGTCCGTCGCGAACGCGATCTGGATAAGGTAGAGAAGTTGATCGAGCTTTATGAGCCGTTCATTCTGCACAACGAGTACATTTTTGAAGCGAAGAACGTCGAGTTGCTTTCCGCTGCGCTGCCCCCGGAGGAAAGCGCAGCCTTTGGTTACGACGTGAGCTACATTGACTGGTGGAACTACTGGATCAACGTCCACATTCCGGCGCTCCGCAAATGGTCATATCCGATCATCGAAGGGCGCCCAATAGAGAACAAGACGCGGCGTCCCGTTCAGATGCCGACTCGGGAACGGAGCATCGCCACGGGCTGAGAGATGGGCATTAAATCGAAGCCTGCAACATTGGGAAAAATGAACCACGGATTTACACGGATGCGACGGATTTTCACGGATCAAATCCGCGTCCATCAGATTGGGCCGTCGCATCCGTGTAAATCCGTGGTTCATTTTTCCCAAACGCAGAATTTACATTCTTCGCGGAGGATTCGAAGACTATGAAAATTGAAATCAAGTGGGGTTTGATCTTCTCCTTCGTTACCTTGTTATGGCTCACTTTTGGATACCTTTTCGGCTTCCAAACAAAGTATCCCACGATGCACGTTGTCTTCTCGATGTTGTTCGCTCTTCCAGCCATCGTGATGATGTACCTTGGAATCGCAGAGAAACGCCGCGCGCTAGGTGGAAAAATCTCATTCAGACAAGCATTCCTTACCGGCCTGGGTATTAGCATTGTGGTCGCGCTGCTTACGCCCCTGGTTCAATTCATCTTTCACAAATTCATCAATCCGGGATTCTTCGAGAAAATGATCGAGGTAGCAATCGCAGGGGGCCAATCGCTGCAACAGGCGCAGGCAACCTTCAATTTCAAAATGTATGCGTTCGGTGGAGCAATTTTCGGTTTGATCATTGGCGCCATTACCTCACTCATACTCGCCGCGATTTCGCGGAGTAAAGAGGTTCAATAACCTATGGCTGTCTTTCTAACCGGCTCGACCGGTTACCTGGGAGCGCACGTAGCCGCAATCCTGCTGGAAAATCACAAAGACAAGCTCAACTTGCTTGTGCGGGCAAGGGACGAACATGAAGCAGAGGTTCGACTCTGGCGCGCGCTGCAGCTGCATTTAGACTTCCCACACTTTTACGATCACCTCAAAACACGAATTAACATCTTTCGGGGTGATCTTACTGATAAGAATTTCGGCCTCTCTGAGGAAGACTATCGTGATCTGACCCAAACTTCCGATTCGGTCATACACTGTGCGGCATCGCTCAACCGCAAGAGCGAAAAAGCATGCTTGAACGTCAATTTGCGCGGCACACTTGAAGTGATTAAGGCCGCTCAAGTTGCTCGCGATCTGCACGGTTTGCGTCGTTTCAGCGATGTCAGCACAGTCGCCATCGCAGGCCACCGCTTCAATGAAATCGTCAAAGAAGACGATGCTCTCGATTGGGCTCGCGCGGATTACGACCCATACGCGCGCACGAAAAAATTTTGTGAGCATATGGTCAACGAATTGTTGCCGGACGTGCCGCACACAATATTTCGCCCGAGCATCATCCTCGGTGACAGCCGCTACGCCGAGACGACGCAGTTCGAGATGGTTCGGTCATTTGTGTTTCTCGCCGGCTTGCCCGTGCTTCCTTTCCGCCCGGACGACAAGATTGATATCGTCAATGTCGACTTCGTTGCCGAATCGATTGTCACGATCCATCAGAAAGAGAGACCCGCTCACGACATTTATCACTTATCGTCTGGTGTGGATTCGCAGGCCTTCAATGAATTAACCCGTGCGCTGGCTGAAGCACAAAACAAGAGCGCTCCGTTTTATCTGCCATCGCTCGAAAAACCATTTACAAAAGTGAACAACTGGTTCGCCGACAATTTTCGCGGTAATCCCGTCAGCTATGGCGCGACGTTGCTGAAAGTCTTCATTCCTTACCTGGTCTGGAACACAGTCTTCGATAACACGCGCATCACCGGCGAGACCGGCAAGAAACCCGCGCCCTTTTCCGCCTACTGTTATCCGCTGCTCAAATTCAGCAAAGCGGTCGATTTCAATTACCCATACAAAGAGTGGCCGGGTGATGTACAGCAGGCTTTTCCGCTGGCTGAGGCTCGCGCAAAAGCCTGATCAAGGATTCAACGGCAAGCCGGAAAGCCTGCTGTATACTCTGAGGAACACACAATGAGCATGGACTTGGCTCTCGAAGCCTGGGTTAGCAGTCTGATAGAAACATCAAAGCTCAAATGGATGCTCGGCGCGGGGCATCGCTGGCAGCCGGGCGAAAAGCTGAAACTGCTCTTCACCGGTTATAACGGCACGCGCAACACGGGCTCTGATGTGCGTGTGGAAGAGATGTTGCGCCAGATCAGACACATTCTCGGCGCAGACAAATGTGAGCTGAGTGTTCTCAGTCAGAACTTCACTCTCACGCAGGGTTATTTCGAAGACGTCAAGCAGGTCAAACTTCCTGATATCTTTCCACCGATGCTCTTCCGCGAAGTGCCGAAATATGACGGTGTCGTCGCGTGCGAAGGCTCCATGTTCAAAAGCAAATTTGCCAACGCTCTGACGACGATGATGGTTGGCTCGCTCGGCATCGCTTCGGCGCAAAACAAACTGAGTGTAGGTTACGGCGCGGAAGCAGGCTACATGGATCCGCTGGTGGCCAAGATGGTCGCGCGATATTGCAAAGACTCCCTGGTGATCACACGCAACCCCGAATCGCAGACCGTGCTGGGTAAATTGGGCGTATCGACAGAGCTCGGAACGGACACGGCGTGGACCTTCGAACCGCACGGCGCCGAATACGGGCGAGAAGCATTGCGTAAGGTGGGCTGGGATGAGCAGACGCCGGTACTCGCCGTCTGTCCCATCAATCCTTTCTGGTGGCCGGTCAAAGCCTCAGTCACGAAATTCCTCGCGAAGACGGTAACCGGGGCCTTTGAGGACAGCCATTACCGCTCTGTCTACTTTCATAACTCAGGTGCGGAGGTCAATCAGGCTTACAAATATTACCTGAGTGCGATGACCAATGCGGTCGATCGCTTCCGCAAAGAACATCGCGTCTTCGTGATTCTGGTGGCGATGGAGATGCTTGACACGGATGCCTGTGAAAAGATCGCAGCCAATCTCGGCGGCGTGCCGGTATTATCATCGGCGACTTATGACATGTATCAACTCGTGAGCATCTTGCGCTGCTGCCACCTCCTGGTCTCGTCACGCTATCATAGCATTGTGACTTCAATGCCCGTCATGGTCGCTTCCGCAGGCGTGACGATGGATGAACGTATCAGAAACCTGATGCACGAACGCGGCCATCAGGATTTGCTCTTGACGGTTGATGATCAGGACCTTGAAGACAAATTGTTTGCGATTATGGGCAAACTGCTCAAAGAGCATGAGTCCATTCGCGATGGCATCGGGAAGACTGTCGCTAAGAATTTGAAATTGATGGCGAGGATGGGCGTCTATTTTGAAGAACATTTGCAGCGGCGATATCCGGAATTTCCCACTCATCAGGGATTGCAGAACTGGGAGGATTACCTGCCACCACTGAGCCCGAATTTGCGAAAACTGCTTGAGTCATATAGTTAAATGAATAATGAACTTCATCGAAAATATCTTCCATCGACTAAAACAAAATCCTGATCGCCCCGTGCTACTCGAAGTGCGGGATGGGCAATTCGTCACGGTAAGTGCGGCTGATCTATTGGCGCTCGTCAGCGCAGCGCGGAGCTTCATCCGCCAATCAGGATTAAGGAAAGGCGATCGTTGCGGGCTGCTCGCGCCCAACAGCATTCGATGGGTCGCCTTGGATCTGGCGCTCATGGCCGAGGGCATCATCGTCGTCCCGCTCTATTCGCGACAGGCCCCGAACGAACTCGTCAATATGCTCAAAGACTGTGGCGCTTCACTGGTCTGCTGCAGTGATGAGGGACTGCGAGAGGGAATCGTCAATAGCTGGCAGCATAACACTACATCATTGAAGCTTTTCGATGAAATTTTTGCTACTGCCCCGGCAAGAGAGCTCGAAGACGAACCAATTGCACTGAATGATTCGGAAATTATTGCCATCATCTACACCTCCGGGACATCGGGTGAACCCAAAGGCGTGATGATCAGTGTCGGCAATGTCACTTATATGCTGGGCTGTGTCCACATGCGACTCGATCAGTTGATGAAGGGTGAAAGCGAGATATCCCCGGACCAGGTCTTTCATTATCTGCCCTTATGCTTCGCCGGCTCGTGGATTCTGCTCTTGAGCTGTTTGTCGCGCAACAGCTTGTTGGCGCTCTCAACCGATCTCAACAAGCTGGCAGATGAACTGAAACTCGCAGCGCCCCAGTATTTCTTAAACGTTCCAGCGCTGCTCGAACGCATCCGTGCCGGTGTCGAAAGTCAGATAGCGCAGAAACCCGGGATCATTCAGAAGATTTATCATAATGGCAAGGCGGCGTGGCTTCGACAGACTGAAGGCAAAGCCTCAGGCTTCGATGCTTTTTGGTTTTCACTCGCAAATGCACTGATCTACAATCCAATTAAAAAGAAGATCGGTCCTAATATCAGAGCATTGATCTGCGGCTCTGCGCCTCTGGCCAAGGAAACACAACTCTTCTTCCTGATGCTCGGAATTCGCGTGTTGCAGGGCTATGGCTTGACCGAAACTACGGCGCTATGCACTCTGGACGACCCCGGTGATTTCACGCCAGGACGCGTCGGGCAGGCAATCCCCGGCCTCGAGATGAAACTCGGCGAAGGCAATGAGATTCTGGTCCGGGGGCCAAACATCTTCGCCGGTTACTGGGGCAAGCCTGAGGCAACAGCCAGGACGATGCCTGACGGTTGGCTGCATACAGGCGATCAAGGCGAAGTCGATGAAAAAGGCAAATGGGCGATCATTGGAAGAATCAAGAACCTGATCATCCTCAACTCCGGTCATAACATTGCGCCGGAGCCGATTGAGGAGAAAGTCCTATTTAATCTGCCAGGCGCCCAGCAGTGCGTTGTAATCGGTAATGGGCGCAGTTTCCTGACAGCTTTGATCACTGGTGATGTGCCGCAACAGCAAGTTGAAAAAGCCCTCGAAAACGTCAATCTGCAACTGCCCCATTACAAACGCATCCACGCATTTCATCTCAACAAAGAACCATTGACAATCGAGAGCGGGTTGCTCACGGCAAACGGCAAGTTGCGGCGCGACGTCATTGCCGCGCACTTTCAAACTCAGATCGAAGAGCTTTATCATTAAGGTGATATGCAAAGATTCAATGGTGAGACTCTTTCCTGGGAACTGAGGGACGGCTGTATTGAACTCGCGCTGCATCGTGAGCCCTGCAATGAAATCGGCTCCAGGACGCTCGAAGAGCTCGAACAATTTGTCGAGGCCCACGAAACCCTGAAGGGTGAAGCGCATGCTTTGATCATTTACAGCCGGATGAAACCCGGCTTTTGCGCGGGTGCGGATTTGCGCGAGCTCTATTTCCGCGCCAAAGAGTTGGGGTTTGAAAATGCCGCGCCGCATGTGCGTCAGTTTCTCAACGGTATCCATCGAGTGATGAATACCCTCGATGCATCGCCGTTGACGACGATTGCAGCTGTTCACGGCGTGACGTTCGGCGGCGGATTCGAGCTGGCGCTCGTCTGTGACCTGATCATTGCGGAAAAAATGGCGCGTTTCTGTTTTCCCGAGTTGCGGTTGGGTCTGATTCCGGGCTTCGGCGGCATTCCGCGTCTGAAGCGCGATCTGGGTAATGCCATCGTCCGCGACTTATTGCTGACCGGACGAAGCATTAACGCGAGCAAGGCGCAGACCATCGGTCTGGTCAGCCAGCTGGTCGCGGAGGGCGATGCTCTGAAAGTCGCGCGCTCCGCTGCCGCTCAGGTGCGAAAATTCGATCGAACTACGAGTATCAGAGCAAAGCAATTTATGAAACCGCTGCCGTACGCCGAGCTTCGCCAGGAAATAGAAATTTTCTGTGAATTATTCACTCAACCAGCGGTCGAAGCCGGCTTGCGGAAATTTGTCGAAAGCAATGATGCTCATCCTTATTTGCCATAATTTACTGAGCTATTAAATTTGCTGGTGCTAGAGGCACAGTTTCGAGGAGAGGCAATCTTATGTCCATCAGACGAAGAGCAAAGATCACTGCGTTGGGTCGTTATGTGCCACCGCGTGTCGTCAGCAATCACGAGCTGGCCGAAATGGTCGATACCAGTCACCAATGGATCGTTGAACGCACTGGAATACATGAACGCCGGTGGGTCGAAAAAGGAACACCCGCATCCGAACTCGCTCTCAAGGCTATCGATCAATTACTTAAACAACGCGGGATCGAGGCCGACGAGATCGAATTGATTATCGTCGCAACGGTCACACCCGATATGTTCTTCCCTTCAACAGCCTGTGTGATTCAGGACAAAATTCGCGCCACCCGCGCCTGGGGGTTCGACATCTCCGCTGCATGTTCGTCGTTTATTTACGCCCTGACAACTGGCGCTCAATTCATCGAAAGCGGCCATCACGATAAAGTCCTGATTGTCGGAACAGATGTCATGACGAGCATTCTGAACCCGGACGACCGCGCGACGCTGATCCTGTTCGGCGACGGCGCGGGAGCCGTTTTGCTTGAACCGAGTGAAGACGATGAATATGGCATCCTCGATTACTACCACGAAATCGACGGTTCGGGCGGCGAACATCTGAACATGCCTGGCGGGGGCAGCTTACATCCCTCTACGCACGAGACTGTTGAGAAGAAAATGCACTACGTCCACCAGCATGGCCCCGCTGTCTTCAAATTCGCAGTGCGGAAGATGGAAGAGTTGAGCCGCAATATGCTTGAAAAACACGACTTGACCGGCGCCGACATCGGCGCATTTATCGCCCATCAGGCTAATATGCGCATCATCGATGCAACAGCTGAGAAGGTCGGATTGATTCCCGAGAAGGTCATCAAAAATATTCATAAATATGGCAACACAACTGCGGCGACAATTCCGCTGGCAATCGGCGATGCGATTGACGATGGCAAACTGAAAAAGGGAGATCTGGTATTGTTTGCAGCTGTCGGCGCGGGATTTACTTCCGGAGTGGTCCTGGCACGGTGGGCCTATTGAAATTAA
>JAKEHZ010000051.1 GCA_022614735.1 Acidobacteriota bacterium
GCGTGTTTCGCGTTCTCTCTTGGACTTTAGTCATTGCGGCGCATGAATGAAACTCACCCACTAAGGTTATTTCCGTTTGTTCCGTTATTTCCGCCCATTCTTGTTGACCCGTTTTCCCTCTTCGCCTTGATAATTGCCTTCTGCGCTGCACTCCAGCGCAGGACATGAGCGCGGTAGACCGCGACTCGCTCGGGAAAGCGATCCGCTATGTCGTTTTGCTCTCTGCTGTCCTTGCACAGATCGAACAATTTCGACCGTCTCGACTCCAGTTCATAGATGTACTTCCAGCAACCATCGCGGAGCCCAAGCAAACTCAAGGAGTAGTCGGTATAAAATAGCGCCATCCGGTTGCTCCCTTCGAGCATCGACCGTCCCTGATATCGCGGCAGTCCGACTAAATCCAGGATCGTGGGTGTGGTGTCGATGAGGCTCGTGGGGCGAGAAACTCTCACTTGCTCCCGTACCAGTCCGGGGGCAATCACGAGATATGGAACATGGATATTCTCTTCGTAAAGGAAGAGTGAATGACCGTAATTACCTTCGTGCTGCCCGAAGGCTTCGCCGTGATCACCGAAGATGACGAACAGTGTATTCTCGGCCAATCCTCTCTCCTTCAACCCACGAGTGAGCTCGCCGAGCGAGCGATCCGCGTAGTGGAGCGCATTCTGGTAGCGATCGAAATCTTCCCTCTCGGGAAACGGCCCGGCTTCCGGCGTGTCGTAGGGATGATGTCCGGCGATGGGCATGTAGGTCAGAAAAAAATGTTCGCCGCGAGGCAAGGAATCGATCCACGATAAGATTCGGCGGACGGTCGATGGCTCATCCACGCCGAAGCTCGATTCGTGATGACCGCTGATCGCGCCGGCATCCTCGAGGACTCTGAACCCGCGATTGGCAACAATAGATTCCATTCCCAGATACATGAATCGGCCGGAGTGGAAGAGCGCAGTTCGGTAACCGGCCGCCGCGAGCGCAGAAGCGATCGACGGGGTAGTGATCTTCGCGTAGCTCTCTGTTTCCGTATCGATGGCCGGATAGCGCGCGCAGAGTACGGAGAAGAGCGCCTTGATGCTTTCCGGATAAACCGCATAGGTGTTCTCAAAGAGGATGGCTCGACTCGCTAGTTCGGTCAGATTGGGCATCGGGTCTGCTGCCGCACCGTATGGGCGCAGGTATTGCGCTGCTGTCGATTCGAGCAGAATCATGACGACATTGCGGCCGGCTGCTGCGCCGCGAAAGCGCGAAAGGTCATCACTGGTCGAGTTCTCGAACGGGCTGGCTTGCCAATCATCACTGGCGTGTCGAGAAGCGATGCGCGGCAAAGCAGTCGTGGCCAAAGCCACAACGGCGTTTCGGTGGAGCCCGATAGTATCAATCCGAGAGGTCGCAAGGGGACCCAGCAGAATCAGGGTGAGGGCCGGGATAAGGACTGCGGCACATATTTTCCAGTTTTTTAGCGCAGAGGCAGACCTATATTTCTGCTCGGAAATGGCAGTCGCACCGAGTCCGGGGAAGACAGACAGGTCTGCCCCGACCCTTGAAAACACGCGTTGAAGGAGCACTGGGAGTGTGATACCGGCGATGACGATCAGGAACATCAATGCGATGTTCTCCGTCGTGACGTGATGTCGAATGGAATCTGAGAGCGCTCCTCGCGTGGCACGCAGCATGGGCCAGGTGAGAGGAGTAGACAGCACGCGTCCGAGTGGGACATTCACGGCAACATATGCGACGGCCGCTCCATAGAGAGCCCACCCGAACCACGGCCGCCGCACCGCGAAATCCAGAGTAGCAAAGATGAGCGCGGCCAACAGGTCTTCCCAGAAATAAGCAATTGGCGTCCAGCCTGTGCGCGGGACGCTGTGGCCCGCCACAATTATGATCTTCGCCAGAACGAAGACTCCAAACAGACTCAGCGCTCTCATCGCTTCACCAGGTTCAATCGCTTGAACAGAACTCGGGATACGATCACACTCGCGCCACGCCGATGCCAGAGCCAATCGTGCACCAGCACAACGGGCGCAGGCGGATGACGGTAGATCGCTTCGCGGTCACCGACAAACGCCAGGGGGATGACAAGCAGATCCAGATCGTACCTCGATGCAGAATTGAAGCAGTCGTTGACGAACTCCACTTCAACCTCGAGAAATGCCCGCGCGGTCTGGAGGTTTTCGACGCTCATATCAATCAGTATCAGACGCGCATCCGGCAACAGCCGTTTGAGAATGAGGGCCGTTCGAGGAAACAGGCCACCGCCGACGATCCCGACTTTACGAACCGCCGGCAATGCCGGCAGGAGTTTGCGCACGGCGCGTTCGTGTTTCTTGAGCACGAATCGTTGCAAAAATGAGGACCGCAGAACCAGACGCTCCAGCAAGCATAGATTCAAAGATTCGACCCAGCGAAACAGGGCCGGCCATCGGCTGCTGCTCGCGCCGGAGACAACTCGCTTCGGCAACCGCCTCCAGTCTTCTCCCGGACGATCGTGATGCTCAACGTGGTAGCCGTCATTGAAGAAGAGCACATTGTAAAGACGGCCATAGTAACTGACTGTCCCCCTCGCATGCTCGTAGTGCCCGTGAAGATAGCAGAGGGCGAGCCCGAGGAGATAGCCCGGAAGATATTTAGAGATGGCGAACGCAGGGACGATGATCAAAAGTGCGCTCCAGAGCGCAAGCACCGATCCCAGCTCAATCGCCAGAAGAGGCTGAAATCGCCTCCACCATGGCACCCCGCACGACATCCCGCCAGACGCCCCGGCATGATGCGCCAGATGCCGCTCGCGCCAGAGCGTCTGGGGGAATCCGAGCAACAGGCTAAGATACCAGGAGAAGACTGTATTTAATGCTCGCGCCCGGAAGAACGGCCGGTGAACAAAATTGTGAGAGATGGTGTTCGCGTTCCACCACAGTCCGATGGAGATAAGCGCCACCGAAGGAATCGCCAAAAGCAGGGTCCCGTGCGCAACTGCCAGGGCGATAAACAATGCATCCCACTTTGAATGCCGCAGGATGCCTGATGATGGAATTGCGAACGCGACCTGCATCATCTTGCTCCCGTGAATCCGCTCGAAGCTACCGGCCCGGTCCACTGGCCATCCGTGGCTTTGACGTGCCACGTATACTTCTCACCCGCTTTCACCTTCAGATTGGGGGACCATTGCGTCTCTTTCCCGCCGGCTGCAATTGGCGGGCTGGTCTCCTGCTCACCGGAGCCGCCTGCTCTGATCTCAAATATGTATTTGGCATTTTTCAGCGCTGCGTCAGCGACGTTTACGGCAATGAGAGTGACCTGGCCGGATCTGACTTCAGCGCCCTCGGCCGGTGTGGAGGGAGCAGGCAACGATCTCAATTCCCGAATCGGAGTGTAGAGGCTTGGCCTCTGACTCATCTTCGTTAAGCCATAGTCCACAGGATAGGGGTCAGGGCTTTCCACCTTTGCATTGGCCTTACGCAACCGCCCCTTATTCATGCCGCGGCTGCCGAACCCGATGACCTGACCAGTGGCGGCTATGGATTTGAAATCCGCCCATTCTCTGCGGCAAGCTTCCACCTTGCCCGGTGAGAGCGAGTAATAGAAATAGCCACGCTGAGGTGACTCGTAAGAATTTCTGTCCGCTGCGCTCGCCACGGCAAAGGCGCCCCAGAGTTGAACCCTCTCCGGCGCTGTGTCATTTGGTTCCAACACCACTTTATCGACGAGCGCATAGATCCCGACAAAGTCAGAGAAAGCAGGGGTGACCGCCAGCGCTTCATTCTCGAGCAGAGGCAGTACAGCCAAGCTAAGTTGGCCCGGGTCATTCGCCCTCACCGCAGCCCCGGGAAAATTGAGGAGTGCAACGAGCAGCAAGCATCCCGTTGCAAGAAATGACAAAGGTTTCGAAAGTATACTCCGCAACATAAGACGTCCTCCTTGAAGTGAAGTTTACAAGCCAGAACGCTCCTGCCCCAAACAGGAGTTCGCCTATTAGACGGAGAACGTGGGCTCTATCTTCCATTTTTTATTACGGGATATGCTTGTCAGGGGGCTAATACAGCTTCAACACAAAGGGTCAAAGGGTCAAAGAAGAAATAAATCAAGCATTTATCTCCCTTTGACCCTTTGACCCTTTGACCCTTTGTGTTGAAACTGTTAGCCGGAGGATGAAACTTGCCAGAAATTGGAAATATCTTCAACTTCCTTCTATCCGGGCGAGCTTGGCGTCCTGGCGGTAAGTTTTCTTAGTGCTGTCAAGCTCTAGCAGCCTGCTGTTTGCGGTGTTCGAAGATAGCCTTGCACGTGCCCACAATTTCTTCGTGAGTGAGACCAGGAATCTGTTTCGTCCTGAGTTCCTCGACGCGGAGCACGATGTCGTTGAGCGAGAGGATACCTAGCAGTATTCCTTCGTTATTGACTACAGGAAGGCGGCGCACCTTCCCCTGCTGCATCTGCTTGAGTGCGGCCTTAATGTCATCATCCGGGGAAATGGCGTACACCTGTCCGGAAGTGACCTCGCGAACTGCGATGTCTGAAGCCAGCCGTCCCATCGTTGCCACCGCAATAGCGATGTCGCGGTCAGTGATCAAACCGACCACTCTACCTGTCTCATTTATCACCGGAAGCACGCCGCAGTCGGCGTCCCACATCATCGATGCTGCTGCAGACAGATTGGTATCAGGACTGCAGGATTTGACGTTATTGGTCATCATATTTTGAACTTTCATATCTTTCCTCCGTACTTCAGCCTTATTTCTTCCAAGTTTAGGTTTTTGATCTCAAACCGTGAATAACGGTTATCGTTGCGCAGCTAAACGGAGCTGCGGCTTCATTCTGAGTGATCAGCTAAATACAGCAAAACAAGTGCCACGTCCTCACGTGCAGGGAAATCAGATACAGAAAGGCGAAACTAGTTAACAATTTCAACACAAAGGGTCAAAGGGTCAAAGGGTCAAAGAAGAAATAAATCAAGCATTTATCCCCCTTTGACCCTTTGTGTTGAAATTGTTAACTAGTTTCGCCTTTCTGTGTAACTTGCCAAAGCGGATTTCCACGGATACCACGAATATTCGCGGATTAAATGCTTCCCTCTCGACATTTCCGGCGGCTAAGATGCTCGGCCATCTCCATTTAAGCGCATGTAACAATGCCGGAGCATGATTTCGTACAGTTGTAGCATATCAGTGCGAAAAAACCAGGATAATAACTGGCATTAACTTTGCTACCTAATATCGAGAGTGCGTTCGAGAATTGAGCAATGTATAGTCTGCGAACAACGCAGACAAAACTATATACACATCGTAGTGAGGGTACACATATGTTAGATATAACAAAGATGAAGATTTTTCTCACAATACTTGCCTTTACTTTGATAGGGCTGGCGGAAACTGGTTCGAATGTATTCGCACAGCAACCCTATCGAGGTAGCAACCGGCAAGTTGATCAACTATTAACTCGCATCGAGACTCGGGCCAATGCGTTCCGACAGAGTCTTGAAAGCGCGCTCAACCAGGCTCGATTGAACGGCACATCAGAAGCAAGCGAGGTGAGGGCCGCGGTCCGAGATTTTAACGATGCGAATTATCGTTTGCGCAATCAATTCCGGACCCAAGGGTCGGTGACGAGTGAGGTGCAAGAAGTCCTCAACCGCGCGAGTCGCATTGATAGCTTTATGCGCAGCGCCCCGTTGACTGCTCGAGCACAGAATGATTGGCGCTATCTGCGGAGTGATCTCGATCAACTGGCGCGCTACTCCAACATTGGTTGGCGCTGGGAAAACACAGCAAATCCGCCGCAGAGTTCAACCGCTCTCCTCACGGGGACATGGCGGCTGGATATTTCGCGGAGCGATAATCTCGATAATGCAGTGGACCGCGTCATCAGTAGTTTGCCGGCTAACGAACAGCAACGCGCACGCGATCGGCTCAGCCGCAGACTGGATGCTCCGGAGACAATCGCAATCGAGCAACGTGGACGTCGCTTCACGATAGCTTCGACACGCGCGCCTCAAACCTCATTTGATGCCGACGGACGGACACGCACAGAATATACGGATCGGGGTCGACCCGTACGTATCACTGTCTCACTCCAGGGAGATCAATTGGTGGTGAATAGGACCGGCTCGCAGGGCAATGATTACAACGTTACCTTTGACCCTCTTAATAACGGTCAACGTATGCGAGTCATACGGCGTATCTATGCTGAACGTTTCAATCAACCCCTGGTTGTCACGAGCGTGTATGAAAAGACGTCCGATATTGCACAGTTAAACCTCTATTCAGGCGGTCCGGATGATGCCAACATCAATGGTCCGGATCGAAGACGCTTCATAGTGCCGAATAACACCAGGCTCACGGCAGTGCTCAATACAAATTTGAGCACGAGCAGCGGCAACTCCGGAAACCGGTTTAGCATGGTTGTGCGATCGCCTTCGCAGTATAACGGCGCTGTGATCGAGGGATATTTAACTGAAGTCGAACGCTCGGGACGTGTCACGGGACGCGCCAAGATTTCGCTCGATTTTGACCGTATTCGTCTTCGCGATGGCAACACCTATGATTTCAAGGGTTATATTGAGAATGTCCGCACGCCGGGCGGTGACAACATCCGCGTTGACAACGAGGGCACTGTCCGGGAGGATAGCCAAACTGAACGTACGATAACACGATCGGGTATCGGCGCAGCAGTAGGCGCAATACTTGGCGCGATCGCTGGTGGTGGCTCGGGCGCTGCTATCGGCGCCGCAATTGGAGCAGGCGCGGGCGCCGGATCGGTCATCATTCAAGGCCGCGACGATTTGGATATCCCGAGCGGCACAGAACTGGACATTCGCTCCAGCGCGCCCACTTACAGGGAGGCGCGTAGATAGCTAAAGCCGCAACCAACGAAAAGAAGAGGAAAACGGAACAAACGGAAATAACGGAACAAACGGAAAAATCCTGAAGAATTTCCGTTTGTTCCGTTATTTCCGTTTGTTCCGTTTTCTCCTCTTCTTTTCGTTGGTTGCGGCTTGAAAAAAAATAGCGCGATCGTCTGATGACCGCGCTAGCAAAAGAGATAAAAGGCTACTTACTTCATTGTGTAACTACGGTTGCCCGTGCATTGTTTTTTATCGTTTCCATCTCTTGTCCCATCTCTTCGAGCTTTTGCAGATCGCATAATTCCTCTGCTCTCGTGAAAAGCTCACCTTCTTCATCCTCTATATGGTGCTCAATACTCGAGCGCAGCTCAGCGAGCAACTCATGGAATGGTTCCTCATAGGGTAAGAGCAGCGATAGTTGCGCCAGCAAATTATCGATCTGATCATGTTCCCGGTAAGCCCGGCGAACCTGCTCACTTGTCTCCTCGAACTTTTCCATTTCAGGATAGAAGATTTCCTCTTCCATTTGTGTATGTAGTTTCAATGCGTGGTGCAGTTGATTGAAGACATTTGTATCGGGTATATCAAATTCGTCTGACTCAAATTCAGCCGCTTCCAATTCTCCAATCAGATTCAGAACTTCCCGATGGTCTTCTTTCAACATTTCAATAGCTTTCATACTGTCCTCCTTTCTGAGATGATTACTCTCCAGTAGAAGCCAATGCACTAACCTAGAGAGGCAATCTCTATGCCTTCTCACAAGGGATCTTTAAGCTCGATTTGATCATTTCGCTGAAGGAAAATCCTAAGAGTTGAGACACGACTGCTCTGGTTACGTGCAGAATGGGTGTATTGATCGTTGTCAGCACTTCAAATCAACCACGGATTGACACGGAGGCGACGGATTTTCGCGGATTTAATCCGTCTTTATCCGTCGCCTCCGTGTCAATCCGTGGTTGATTTGGTGTCCCAATCTCGCCTGTTTCGGTTTAGTGCTGAGCGAAGCGTCGTTCTCCTTCCATCTTACCGGTCGCGGAATGACGTGAAGCTTTTATCTGTTGATTCATATGGCGGAAACTCCTGAGGGCCTCCGCGATGAGCTCGCAGCTTAGACCATAAGCTCGGCAGGCGGCGGTTATGGCAGGAGTTACCTTCTCGATCCGACTGTTAAGAGGACAGGTTTATGGCTTCCATACTCAATATGTCCTCACTTCGGTTCGAAAAAAAAAGAGAGAATACGAAACAAACGAAAATAACGAAACAAACGAAAAGATATGAAGCTTTTCGTTTGTTTCGTTATTTTCGTTTGTTTCGTATTCTCTCTTGCCTTGATACACGAAGCCATAAAAAATGGCTGCCTGTATAATAGCCCCTCTCCCCACGAGGTCTATTTATCAGGCAGCCCTTCCACTCATGACGGATGGGAACTTACTCCCCCAGGAATTCCCCGAATGCATTTACTGCATCCGCTCCGTACCTGAGTTTGACCAGAATCACAAATATGATCGGTCACCTGGATTGAAAGCAACCCCAGTGCCATAGAATATAATGCTATGAATTTAATGAAGTCTGTACGAAGATTAAAGGTGGACAATATGAATAAAAACATCCAGCCATATCAGCCAATACTAGAAGGTATTGGCTGATATGGCTGGATGTTTTTATACCGGTAAGCTTTTGCTATGGCAGCAAGCTATACTCAGAATACGAACCTGACAGAAATTCGTATGTTATCCTGTCGCTAACCTTCCAGCGTGAACGGTACAATAGTACCAGCTCCAATCTCATCCTTTTAGAGCTAAAGTATAAGTTGGTTTAACGGACACACCTGCATGTATTGCCATCTTACAGGTGTATCATCAATCAAAACAGGCCTATTGATGAAAGACCGAAGAGGCCGAAGATTGTTTGGCTGACTGATTGTCACATCTTCAACTGCGGTTCAGTTTCTCGCTGACCGGACATTGCTGGACAGGGCGTTATCCACATAGGAAGACACTTCCACTGGACTCGGTTCAGTCGAATCATCTATTGCAGTTGTTTCCATCTCCTCTATCTCCGGAGTGGGTTCAGAAATATTTCGCTCGATTTCGCGAATTGTCTTGCCCAGGTTGTGTTTTCTGAGGAGGGTGTAAAGTCGAGGGCGATATAATCCGAGCAGATTGGCAGCAGCTTGTTTGTTGCCTCTCGTACGTTCAAGGGCGGCATTAACTATCGCACCTTCAAACTGCTTGAGGATATCTGCACGCTGCCTGCTGCCTCTTGCATCAGGTATCTTGCTGACGATGTTCCAGGCCATCCGCTCCATGGTCATCTCCTGTAAATTGACCGATGAATTCATATCTGCTTGTAAATTCACCTCATCTTTTGACTTGACCAGGCTTGAGATATTCGTGACCTCCATCGGGACGGAGATAGCTGACGGTAAGATGTTCTCTTCAATAGACTCACCTTTGCTGAGTAGTACGGCGCGCTCAATGACATTCTGCAATTCGCGCACGTTGCCGGGCCACGGATAGTCGAACATTCGTTGATAAACATGCTGCGAGATGGATATCACCTGGCGGTGATATTTTTCAGCATATATTTTCAGAAAATATTCGGCCAGATGCTGGATATCTTCTGCGCGCTCGCGCAGTGGCGGTACATTAACCTCGATCGTGTTGATGCGATAGTAGAGGTCTTCGCGCAAATGCCCGTCACGGATCGCCAGGAGCGGATCGCGGTTTGTCGACGAAATCAACCGGAAATCGGCTTCAAGCGCTTTTTCACTTCCTAAGCGGTAATAGACGCGCTCTTGCAAGACGCGCAGCAGCTTTGGCTGCAATTCCACAGGCATCTCGCCGATCTCATCCAGCAACAAGCTCCCCCCTCTTGCCTGCCCAATCAAACCGATCTTCTCACTCGCCGCGCCTGTGAACGCGCCTTTAGTATGACCGAAGAGTTCCGATTCTATTAGCTCTTTTGGGAGCGCCGAACAGTTGATCTTTACGAAGGGCTTTTTGGCGCGAAGGCTCTTAAAATGAATGGCGTTGGCAATCAACTCCTTACCCGTACCTGATTCACCGATGATCATTATGTTGGCGTCGGATTCGGCCACGCCGTCAATGATTTCATAGATCTCCTGCATTGCCTTGCTGCTGCCGATGAGATTGTAATAAGAGGTGCGCTCACTCAGCCGTTCGAGCAACTGTTTGATCTCTTCGGCCTGACTGCTCCGCTCGAGCGCCTTCTCTATCAGCATGAATAATTCTTCAAATTCGACCGGTTTCTCGATGAAATAAAAAGCCCCGGCCTTGATCGCATCGATGGCATCATTGAGCGAGCTGTAACCGGTCACCATAATAATCTCGGTTCGCGGTGAAGCCTCCTTCAACTTCCCCACCAGCTCAATTCCATAAATATCCGGAAGCTGCAAATCGGTGAGAGAAATGTCAATGCGCTGCTCTGCGACGAGTTTCAATCCCTCCTCGCCAGTCTTCGCGGTCGTGACCTCATAACCGCGACTCTGGAGCTGGTACTGGGCCAGATCGAGCATTTCCGGATCGTCATCGATAACTAGCACTTTTGCTTTATTCATGACTTCCCCCTATCTGATTTCGGATTGCGGATTGCGGATTGCGGATATAGAACCTGTTAAACCATAGATCACCATAACGAGCTCTGCAGGTTCAACCGGTTTTGGCATATGTCGCTGGAAACCCGCTGAGAGCGCTCTGATGCGGTCACTCGCGCGTCCATATGCAGTGAGCGCGATAGCCGGGATTGAGCCGCCCATCTCTGGCGTGAGCCTGCGCACCGATTCAATAAGCGAGTACCCATCTTCTTCCGGCATACCAATGTCAGAAACCAGGATGTCAGGACGTGTAGACGCTTCGCTCTTCTTTATGAAGGCAAGCGCTTCCGCAGCGGAGGAAGCTGTTGCTACGTGCGCACCATATTGACGCAGCAACGTAGCTACCAGATCGCGTGCATCAGCTTCGTCATCCACTACCAGCGCCCGCACACCTTCCAGTGCACGTGAATGGATGGTTCCGGCCTTCTCCCAGGAAATAGTCTGTTTCTGCTCATCCACCTGCTGGCGCAGAGCACGCATCGGGAGTTTGACCCTGAAGGTAGCCCCTTGCTCTTCGCCGGGGCTTTCAGCTTCAGTCGTCCCCCCATGCAGCTCGACAAGATGCCGCACGAGCGCCAGACCAAGCCCGAGCCCGCTCTGCCGCTGCCTGCCCGCTGAATCATCCTGCTGAAAGCGATTGAAGATGAAAGGCAGAAGATCTTGACTGATGCCTCTGCCCGTGTCGCTCACTGTGATCTGCAGATAAGGATCGGCGCGTTCGAGCCGCACTTCAACCCGCCCTCCCTCCGAGGTAAACTTAACCGCATTGGAGAGCAGATTCCAGACTACCTGTTGCAGCCGATCAGGATCACCCGTGATGACATTATTTCTTCCTTTCAATGTCAAGCTAAAGCCGATACCTTTGGCATCTGCTGCGGGGCGCATGCCATCAGTAGCCGCTTCAATCACCTGAACGAGATCAACAGGCTTGGTCACCAACCGCAATTTACCTTTAATGACTCGCGCCGTGTCGAGCAAATCCTCAATCAGTTGCTGTTGCATGCGAGCGCTACGCTCAATGACATCGACAGCGTGATCGAATGTTTTTGTCTCAAATTTCCCATTCTTCAGCACACGCACCCATCCGAGAATCGCGTTTAGCGGGGCGCGCAACTCGTGCGATACGATAGCGATAAATTCATCTTTATCCCGGCTGAGAGCTTCCGCCATTTCGCGCGCCCGCTGCTCGCGCAGTAACATCTGTTCCCGCTCAGCAACAAGACGATTATTTAGCTCCTCAATTTGCCGGCATTGCTCATCGGCCAATTTCTGCATCCTGGTCATCTCAACCACGTGTCTGACTGTCTGGCATAACCCGTCAGGCGAGACTGCCCGACGATTCAGCCATTCATGGGCGCCGCTTCCATTTAGCCACATCATGACCTCATCCCTTGAATCGGTGATCGCTATAACAGCCATTTGTGGGCTTTTTATCTCCTCTCCAAATACCGCGAACGTTTCTTTCAGAGCTGACGGACTACCGGCAACCAGTATGCAGTCGGGTCTGCGCCGCGCCAAGCTTTTAGCAGCCTTTGCCGCCGAAGTCTCAGCAACGAATGACCAATCGAAGTTGTCATCCTGTTGCAAATACTGACGCCAGAGCAGACTTTCTGCAGGGTTATCGTTAACCAGGAGAATACTTCGGTTTTCTTTCGGCATCTGTTCTCCTTCGTCTATTACACTAGCTGAGTTGCTCCGATACTTCCTGTCAGAGCACGTAAAAACCACGTGACGGATCTTTAACTAGACGATGGTATTCCTGCCAACAGGATCATCTTGTTCTTATTAATAGGTAAGGGGATGGCAACGCAATGATTATCAATATGCCCGGGGGGATGAATTATTCAATGAGGAGTCCGCCACGAAAGCTAGCACACAGACCTTTTCGAATGAATATTCAGTTTAGTAATAACAGGGTTTTGAAGTGCGGAGACTTGAGATGCGAATTCTGATGCGTGGCAGCTAGCCTGCGCGCCAGCAAAGGCTTTGGGCACCACTTCGTCGCCGCACTCCATAACACAATTCCCCTCTTAGCGGAAGAATTCTTTTGCGATCTGCGAGATAGCATTCATCACCGGAGGCACCATCCGGCGCGTCCGGCTGCGGGCGGAGAAGTTGCTCGCAATGATAAATCCGACCCCAATGCCGGCGCCGAAGGCAATCAGAGTGGCCTTGCCCGGATTATCTTTACCATAGCCAATCGCCTGGTCCAAGGACTTGCTCATGCTCTCACTCGCACGCTGATAGGCTTGATTGACAGTCTCCTTAGCCTGCCCCACCATCTCAGCCCCTCGTTCCTTGGCCGCTTTCCACTCAGATTCGCGATTCGTCTCCGACCTGTTTTCACGAACCTGCCGCGCTGCGCTGCCCAATTGCCCCTGTTCAGTTGTACTCTTAGTTGTTGTATCTGCCATAAATCCTCCTCAAAAAGATGAAATTTGATGGAATTCCGAAGAATGATTCTTCTTTACTTCCTTGTTCAAATTTGTGGTTTATATTGGTTTATTGTTCTTCTGGGAACCTAAGCAACAGAGTCATCTGCATCGGAATGTCTCCAATCACTTTGGCCTCTCTCAGCCAATCTATTGCGCAGATAATTACCTGCTGCAGTGGTAATGACCCCAGCTGCTGCCGATTTAACCGTCGTCTTTAACCCCGATTTTCGCAATCCTACCTCATCCAGCTGATAGCGAAATCGGTCAGTTAAATCTTCGATGGTCTCTGCCAATGCGTCCGTTATTCGCTTCTTTGGCGAATTGCGAGACCTGAATAACCCCGATGCAAGTAACCCTATTCCTACCGCTGCACCTAAAACCGCCCACGGATAATTTTCTATATACGTGCGCCAATCAAAGGTCTGATGAAGACGATCGCTCAGCTCATCCACCGTCTCTGTAATTGACTCACGTGTAGCAGCGATATTTTGTCGTATTTCATCTGTGCTACGATCCGGGGCCTGAGCCGAAGCAGATGAACTTGTACCCGTCATTATGTAATTTCTTTCAGCCATTCTTTATTCTCCTCCAGTGTCTCTATGGACTTCTCCGGCTTGAGACTGGTTCCTCTCAGCCGGCTCAGACCAGTGGTAATCACAGCTGTAGCAATTGCTCCCAAAACACCCCCCACCAGTAAAGCCGAAAGCCATGGCTCAAAATATTCGCTCAGTGCGAGGACAATTGCTGCACAAAGTGTTATTACCGCAATCAGGGCGAGAGCCGCTCCAACCGCAATGATGATCAGCACAGACTGTAGATTTTTCCCCTTCTCATATATTTCGCGCCCCATCAGCGCGATCCCGTCCTGTACCAGATTGGCAGAATGAATCGCCAGGTTGCTGAGCAGATCACCTATAGATTCACGTTGCAGTGGTGAGGGTGAAAACCTACCCCGCTCCTGATGCTGAAGCATAATGTTCACCTCCTCCGGAACACACTGCCTAAAATTAACCCGACGACCCCGGCAATTAGTAGACTGCGTCCCGGATTTTGACGGACCTTAGCTTCAATGTCAGACCTCAATTGCTTCGGCTCCATGTCTTTCACATAGCCAGCTGAATGCTCCAGCCAATCAGCGGCACGATGTCCGATGCTCGATAACTCGGATCGATCAGTAGTCTTTGTAGCTTTCTCATGAATTGCCTGTGCCGCCTCAGATAACCGTTCAGCTACTGTCGCTTTAACTCGATCAAAAGTTGATTTACCGCCGGTTGTGATGAGATCTTGCTTACGCTCTGTTCGTTCCATTGCTCCTCCTATTGTTGATTCACTTTAATGAAAAATATATAAAGACTTTCTCAACTCTCCAGTCGGAATAGAATTTCTCCATTCGATCACTAGATCGGCAATACATCTCATACCTGAAGTCGATAGATTGTCTCTACTGTTCTACTGCAAGGTATAGACCAAACTATAGCTCTACTTTATTTTTTCCTTTTATCTTCGTTAGAAGGGCCGTTTAGTAGAAAAAGCATTTGGATGTTGAGACGCCAGCTGATTGTAAAGAGATCATACAGCCTGAATAGTAGCCATACAGGTGTATTCATTTTGATCCCCATTTTCTTCTATCCGAAGGGCACCATGTAAGCTAAAGGCTTAGTAATCAATAGATAAACCCAAGAATCTGAGGCACGATACTTGCACTTCTAGTTAACAAAGAGAGCAAACGTCTGAACGACAACTTTAATCAAGGAGAGAAGTATATGTTGTGGACAATTTTGGCAGTTCTTCTGATTCTCTGGTTGCTGGGTTTTGTGGGAGGCGTCGGAGGAAATCTTATCCACCTTTTGCTACTGATTGCGCTGGTGGTTTTGGTTCTTCAAGTTGTGACGGGACGTCGGACTTTAGTCTGAATAATAGTTTGCATTGAGAATTTGGGCTAGTTTCATTTTCGGGTTAAAGGTTTAAACACAAAGGGTCAAAAGGTCGAAGGAGGATAAAGGCTCGATCTATTTCCTCTTTGACCCTTTGACCCTTTCTGTTTAAACCTTGTCAGAGGGGATGACGGGTCATCCTCTGTTCCTCCAAGATATCAGGGCGAGAGCAAAACGGCGAAAACCGCGAAAACCGCGAAATCACACACCAACTCCCACGGTTTTCGCGGTTTTTGCTATATCTCACAGGTAACTCTTTATATCATTCGAGATGCAACTTGCGCGTATAGCTCCTGCTCTCTCACCTTCACGTTACACAATAAGATTGCTTTTAGAGCCAGCTCCCGCTCAACCCCCAACAATCTCAGCCGCAATGTCTCTCTATGGTTCTTGAGTTCTAAAATATACTCAGCGGCGCAGGCCAGCTTCTGCTCAATCGAGAGTTCCGATGTGATTGGACATTCTGCCTGCCCAAATTCATTCTCTGGAACAGATAATCCTTCCAGTAGATAATCGTTTATTTGAAGAACGGCGTTCATTTGGTCCCTCCTCCATACCTTGAATCACTTTACTGCTCGGTTGAAGCCCTTCGAATCCGATATATTTTTTTGTCTTAAAAGATCGGGGGCACTGTCTGGACAGAAAGAAGTTTTCTACTGTGAATCGCTCCCCCGATTATGTGAGAAGCTAGATCACTTAATATGACGGCAAAATATGTGCCAGTCTTTTCTCGACAGCCATGCAAAATTTCCTTGGTGGGTGAGTTTCATTCATGCTCCGCAATGACTAAAGTCCAAGAGAGAACGCGAAACACGCGAAAAAGCCCAAAATTTCGCGTGTTTCGCATCATTTCGCGTGTTTCGCGTTCTCTCTTGGACTTTAGTCATTGCGGAGCATGAATGATCAGAGGTTGCACAGACAAAACATGTATCACACTTGCAACAATGGAATCGTCATGCTATCTTTAGTCTGAAAAGACACACCGGCTGCTGAGCTGGTGCGAGAGCCTTCATAAAAGGAGAAGAGCTGTGATGATCGAACATAAGACTGAAGTAACCCAGGGCAATTTCACTTCTGGAGGTGATGGCGAAAAGAGGGAGGCGATGTTGAGAGATCAGAGGGGAAAGAGTCTGGCCGCGATGGGCCTTGTTTCACGTGAGGGCGATCGGTTCCGTGTCACGACGGCAGCCTTCAAAGGTCGGGAGCATAGTTTCGAAGTCTGGCGAGACGAGGCCGGTCTGGTGCGTTGTTCCTGCCCGGAGTTTGGAGAGATGTCTGCGATCAATCCCGCATTCCGCTGTGAGCATATATTGGCGGTCAAACATTCACTAACGGCGGAGACATCGAGTGGTGAAAAAACCTCTGTGGCTACCAGCGAGGCTGAGAGTCCCCTGGGCTCCGGCACTCCGGAGATCGTTCCGCTTGTAATTGCAAATCTGCTGCGCACGCTGCGCCAGCCGATTGAACCGCGACTAATTAAATCGCGCGAAGGCTGGCCCGATCGTAACGGCCAGATACACATGGTCGAATATGTAGAATGGCATACTGTCGCCGACATCCTCGACCGGGTAACACCCAATTGGTCACATTCCGTGCGGAGCATCACGCAGATCGGTGATCTGGTGGCTGTCGTTGCCTCAATCACGATTGAGAATGTAACGCGAGAAGGAGTAGGCACCGGCTCCGCCGAGAGTGAAACTGGGATAAAAAAGGCGGAACATGATGCGCTCAAACGCGCTGCCGTCAAGTTCGGTATTGCTCGCGATCTCTATCAACGTGAATCGGACGTCATGGAAGGAGGAGAAGGTTCAGTACATTCCCCGAGAGCGGCTATGGATCCACTGGCTAAAACACTGTCTGAATTGGTTACCCCGAAGCAGCTCAGGATGATTCATGCTCTGGGGCGCGAAATGGGCTGTGACGTGGAAGCTGAATGTCAAACGTTGCTGCGATGCGGTACCGAAGGTTTATCCAAACACGCCGCATCGAGTCTTATTGACCATCTCAAGCGCAAGCAACAGGAGACAGTGCAAGAGCGTGAAAATGTTGAATTGGAGCAGGCCAGTTAGCTATCTGCTTAAAAAAAGTGAGCGACGCCTGGGTCGTCGCTCACTTTGGGGCGATACCTATAACCAAATTCACCTCATCCTATCCAGTAACGCGGAGTTGATTGACAACCCGTTTAACTCCCTCGGTAGATTTTGCCACCTGTTCTGCTTCGGCCTTTTCCGCTGCCGTAGCTACCGTACCCCTTAGAGTAACGATATTGTTATTCACATCCACATTGATTTTGCGCTGCGGAGTGTCAGGATTGCCGATGAGCTTGGCCACAATCTTAGTATGAATCCAGGCATCATCGAGCGAAGCTCCGACAGTTTCACCACGCTCCTTGGCCTTGGCTCGCGCCTCGCGGGCCTTCTCTTCTGTGTAATCCGCGCGGGAAATCTCCCTTGGTGTGACATCAATTTTATCGTTAACCACCACACCTGAATGCGCGCTGCGTGCGAGTTCCACCGCTCTGGTGCGGAGGGCCTGTGATCCGACAGTACCTGAGATTGTCACCTCATTACGATCAATATTGGCGTCAACGCCCAGATTTGCGGCTTTGAGCTGCGCATCATCGTTGAATTTGTTCTTAATTGCGTTTTCCAAATCCGTATCGGTTATTTTAGATTTGGTTTCGGTTTTGCTCGTGTCCGATGGGCTTTTGGTAGGGTCCATCTCACAACCAGCCAGAACCACGCTAATAGCTGAAAGAAGTACTAATGCTAAAAAGCTTTTCTTCATGTCTCCCCCTTTAAAGGTTGTTATCTAAGTGAATAATTGCCTGAGTAGCTCAAGCACCAATATTTAATATTCGCGACTACGAAACTGAACTTTGAAATTGTGGGGCAATGAAAAAGCCATTGTTTTGCCGGGGGGAATCTTTCCTCACTGAAGTGCAGGCTTTCCCGAAGCACAGCTCGCGCTCATCCTTCTCCAGTTCTATAAACAAGATGTCACCAGTCGAAAGTTGTCCGGTGGCGATGATATTTGACAGCGGAATGACAAGATGTCGTTCAATCGCTCTTTTGAGAGGACGCGCACCATAGCGGCGATCGTAACCTTCCTTGAGCAGAAATCCTTTTGCCTCTTCGCTGCATTTAAGTATGAACGCACTACGCCCGCTATAGAGAATCCGGCGCTGCAATATCTCCAATTCCAAATCCAGAATCCGCCGCATCGCGGTGTCGGCTAATGATTGAAAAACCACAATCTTATCCAGACGGTTGATGAATTCCGGCGAAAACTTGCGACGCGCCGCTTCAATTCCAATCTTCTCTAACCGTGCATTGAGTTCTGTCGAGCAGATCTCGGAAGGCGCAAAGCCCAGCCTACCCTCTGTTACCAGACTCATCTCACGGGCGCCCAGGTTGGAGGTCATAATGATTATGCACTGCGAGAAGTCCACGCGACGGTTGTCACCAGTCGTCAGCGTCGCTTTATCAAGGATGCCCAGCAATAGCTGCCAGAGCGCATCAGAAGCTTTCTCGATCTCATCAAACAAGACGAAGGTCAGCTTATTCGTCTGCGTCTGAAAGCGATCGATGTTTTCCTGCGAGAGCAGAGGATGTGTTTCACGATGCCCCAAATATCCCGGTGGCGATCCGATAAGCTTTGATATCTCATGCGAATGCTGAAACTCGCCACAATCTACCTTAATCATCGCGTATGGATCATCGAAAAGTACCTCAGCTGCTGCTTCGATAACACGCGTTTTACCCGAACCGGTTGGACCAAGAAAAAGCATCGTGCCAATCGGTTTGTTCGGCAGGTTCAACTGAGCTAAGTAAAGTTGATAAAGTTGCGACATCGCCAGCACCGCTTCATCCTGCTCTACGATTCGAGCGAACAACTCCTGCTCGAAAAGTCCTGCCTCATCACAGCGTTGCTTTGCATTGAGCGGGATCCAATCGGGTGATGCTCCCACAGCAGCAACTGCCTTCATTGTTTTCGTACTCTCCGATAGCCCCTTCATAACTGTTTCATCTCCATTCCTCTAAGCTTCCAGCTGATAACAGAGCAATCGAAATGCCAGTCCTTCTATCATCAAGGTAACCATCGTTCTAAGTACTTCAAGGTACAATATATCGTGTTATGTTTTAGTCTGTTAATATCTAATGCAAAGTTAATGATGAATCTGTTTGATGGAAGTCCAGCCTGTATTGCCCAGATACAAATCGAGAGATACAATTTTGCAGCTAACCTATGCTATGAAATGTACCAGAGTCAGTACTAAGACAGGTATGCATTGACATCGTGCAGAGAACTGTCTCGAAGCTAATCGGAACATGCTATCTCATATCTCCTTAGTGGGTGAGTTTCATGCATGCGCCGCTTTGATAAAGTCCAGGAGAGAATGCGAAACAAGCGAAAGAGGCTCATTTTCGCTTGTTTCGCATTCTCTCCTGGACTTTATCAAAGCGGCGCATGCATGAAACTCACCCACTAAGGAGATATGAGAATGTTGGTAGGCTGCGGATATAAAAAAGCTGCCCTGAGCAGAAAAGCCTTTCAAGAATTCTGCTCAGGACAGCCCTAAAGCGGCACGAAGTGAGCCTGCTCCCCTCCAGGCCACTTACTACTGCTCCCTGCATGTTCAGTATTCATGCCGTTGTGCGTTGCAAGAACCTATAACGCTCGCCTTTATACAATGCAACTTGCGGGCCATTGCTCATGACCATCTCCACTCACATCGTTTCTCGGGAAAATCCAGTGAAATTACACTCGATCGCTCTTTTGAGATGGATTGACTTGACGAGGCGAATACATTTCATACATATAGACCTGTATTGCCAGATTACAGTTGTGTATTATTTTGTACATCGATCTCCTGCCAGCAATTTGAGGTCAATATCGGATATGTTAATATAGGGTTGAGAGACACGTCTAGTTTTGGCCCTCTGCTTGCAAACTAGAATTAACTGCTACTCCTTGCAATATTTATTTCTTAATACGTGGTTCTGCGTTTCCTCAAGCAGAATTCTATCCTGGCCGTCATTATTTGCTCTTTATATTGACGACTGTTTCCTTAGAAGTCCATCCGGCCGCTCGCTATCGTAGGCGGTACTTGATTGCTGCGGCAGCAGTCAAGTACCGCCTACGATAGCGAGCGGCCGGATGATCCGCTAAGCTGGCGATAAATAGAAAAGTAATGAATCGGACACGCGCATTTGACTATTACAAACTTATCGACCACGCGCCCGGAATCGCAAGCATTATTGTATTGTTAATAGCTTGCCTTGCCATCGCGGGGTTGGTTTTTGATGTAAGGCTTCTCTACAGAGTCATGCCCGGATCTCCGCCAACTATGCCGATGACGGCAATCTCGTTGGTCCTGGCCGCAGGTTCTTTATGGCTTGAGAGCGGCTCTGA
>JAKEHZ010000342.1 GCA_022614735.1 Acidobacteriota bacterium
CGCCGCTCGTCCTTTTTTACCTTATCGCACTTGCCTGCATCCTTGCACTCGTTCGCTTCATTGTTACTGGGCGCCGCCGCGCGGCATGAGTGACTCCTCAGGAAAGAGCTATCAGCTGTCAGCTGACAGCTAATCCATCTGGCTAAAACCCTTTGTGGGCAATTCCAATGCCATCGCCCTGATGCTATATTCTCGTGCGCTTGGTAACCCACGGCTTGCTTCTGTAATCAAATGACAGGATTCTTACTTAACTCTAAGTTGTAGACGTGCGCGCGCCGCATTTCATAGAGGCTGGCGTGAGATAAGAAATAGTACACCTGAAACAGATTCGTACAGACACTGTGTGAGACGAAAACATGGAAAACATGGAAGGAGAAAAGGAGGAGAAGATGAGCTTTCCCAGGGCTAGTGGAATTTTGCTGCATCCGACATCTTTACCCGGGCGTTTCGGCATCGGGGATCTGGGCAAAGCAGCTTATGAGTTTGTCGATTTTCTCGAGGAGGCAGGACAATCACTCTGGCAAGTCCTGCCGCTTGGACCAACTGGCTATGGCGATTCGCCTTATCAATGTTTCTCGGCTTTCGCCGGAAACCCCCTACTGGTCAGTTTGGAATTGCTGGTTGAAGATGATTTGTTAGACGAAAGTGATCTGACAAATGCGCCGCAATTTCCCGAAGAACGGATTGACTATGGACCTGTCATCGAATTAAAGACCGAAATGCTGGCGAAAGCCCACGCCAATTTCATCGACAGGGGTTCAGATGAGGCTAAGACAGAGTATCTCAATTTCATGGATCAAACCGCCTGGTGGCTCGAAGATTACGCGGCGTTTCGATCGATCAAAGATGCCTATGGAGGTAAGGAATGGACGAAGTGGGATATTTACCTGCGTACCTACGAAAACGATGCGTTGCATTATTGGCGCGAACGCCACTCAATCGAAATCAGCATCCACCGGTTCTCTCAATACCTTTTCTTCAAACAATGGCTGAGGCTCGCACATTACGCCAATAGCAAAGGTGTAAAGATCATCGGCGATTTGCCAATCTTCGTCGCGCACGATTCAGCGGATGTCTGGGCCCATCCCGAATTATTCTATTTGGACGAGGAGGGCAATGCGACAAAGGTGGCTGGTGTACCGCCCGATTACTTCAGCGTGACAGGGCAACTGTGGGGTAACCCACTCTATCGTTGGGATGTCATGAAGAAAGATGGTTATCAATGGTGGATCAGTCGCATTCGCAAGGCGCTTTCAATGGTGGACATTGTCCGGCTCGATCATTTCCGGGGGTTTGAGAAGTACTGGGCCGTACCCGGCGGTGAAACAACTGCGGTCAATGGCAAATGGCAGAAAGGGCCAGGTGCCGAGCTGTTCAACGCGATCAAGAATGCACTGGGCGATTTGCCGATCATTGCTGAAGACCTCGGCTTTATCACTCTCGAGGTTAAAAAGCTGCGCGAGAAATTCGGCTTTCCGGGAATGCGCGTTCTGCAATTCGCTTTCGGCACCGATCCGCAGGCCGATGAATTCAAGCCTTACAGCTTCACGCCGAACACAGTGGTCTATACCGGAACCCATGACAATGATACGACAATTGGCTGGTTCACAGGTGAGGGGGCAGGCGACAGCACACGCAGCAATGATCAAGTGAAAAGTGAACGCGATTTTGTTTTGAAGTATCTGGGGACGGATGGGAGAGAGATCAATTGGGATTTCATCCGTCTCGCTTTGAGCTCTGTGGCAATCACTGCGATCATTCCCATGCAGGACGTATTGGGGTGCGGCAGCGAAGCGCGAATGAATGTGCCTGCCCGCGAAAGCGGCAACTGGAGCTGGCGCTATGCATCGGAGCAATTAACACCGGAGATCCGCGCGCGTCTTGCCGAGATGAGCGAGGTCTATGGGAGGAACCGTGAGAGGCATCCTGAGATCTCAAATTTGAGATCTGAAATTTGAGATATTGTCACAATTTTGCCGTGGAGAGCCCTATGACGGATCGAAGAGGGATAACGGAACAAACGAAGAAGATGCTAGATGCTAGATGCTGGATGCTAGGTGTTCATCCTAGCATCCAGCATCTAGCATCTAGCATCTTCTTCATTTGTTTCGTATTCTCTCTTGCTCAACAAAGAAATCTCCCTCCTACTGCTCAAATCCCAAAACCCGGTGTAAACGCTGCGCCAGGCGTAACATTCACCGAAATCACCAAAACCGCCGGGCTGGGCAATTTCCAATTCATCTCCGGCAGTCCCACCAAAGAATACATTATCGAAGGCGCGGGCGCCGGTTGCGCGTTTGTCGATTACGACAATGACGGCTGGCTCGATATTTATCTGGTCAATGGTTCCACGCTCGATGTTTTACGTGGCAAGGCAAAGGCGCCGCGGGCTGCACTCTTCCGCAATAACCGCGACGGCACTTTTACTGATGTGACAGAGAAGGCGGGGGTGGCAAATGAACGATGGGGGCAGGGTGTTTGCGCGGGCGATTTTGATAATGATGGTTGGGCGGATCTGTACATCACCAATTTTGGGAAGAATCGTTTCTACCGCAACAATCATAACGGGACGTTTACGGATATTACGGATAAAGCGGGTGTCGCGCTGGGCGGATGGTCTACGGGCTGCGCCTTTGGCGATTATGACGCTGATGGAAAACTCGATCTCTTCGTCGCCGGTTATATCGACTTCGATATCAATAATATGCCGCCGGCGGGAAGCGGTGAGGCGCCGGTAGCCGCCGGCGAAGGTCAAGAACAGGGCAAGGATCCAGGCGGGATGGGAGCCTCCTACACGGCCGGAGCTAAGTATTGTCAATATCGCGGCCGGCGAGTGATGTGCGGCCCGCGAGGTCTGAAAGGCGCACCCGATTACCTTTTCCGGAACAATGGCGACGGCACTTTCACCGATGTGAGCGAGAAAGCCGGGGTCGCAGATAAAGTCGGTTATTACGGTTTCGGCGTCGCCTGGGTCGATTATGATGATGACGGCAAATTGGATTTGGCTGTCGCCAACGATTCAACGCCGAGCTACCTCTATCGCAACAAGGGGGATGGCACATTTGAAGATGTCAGCTATGTCTCGGGCACGGCGCTCAACGAAAACGGGCGTGAGCAGGCAGGGATGGGAATTGCCATTGGCGATTATGACGGTGACGGCCGGATAGACATTCACCGGACCAATTTTTCCGACGATTCAAACGTGCTCTATCACAATGACGGTGAGGGGAACTTCTCCGATCTGACTTTTCAGATGGGATTGGGTGAGGTCACTATCCCTTTTCTGGGCTGGGGGACACACTTCTTCGATTATGATAACGATGGCCCTTTGGATTTACTGGTCGCGAATGGTCATATCTATCCCTTCGTTGATACGGCTGATTGGGGGACAACATTCAAGCAGCGACTCCTGCTTTTTCGCAATTTCAAGAACCGTTTTTTCGAAGTCGGCTCGAGCGCGGGGGCGGCGCTTTACACCCTGCGTTCGGCGCGCGGCTCAAGCACGGGCGATTTCGACAATGATGGCGATTTAGACATACTGCTCAACAATATGGACGACGGGCCGGCATTGTTGCGCAATGATGGCGCAAACAAGACCGGACACTGGCTCACGCTCAGGCTCGCGGGTGATCCCGCGAAGAAGTGTCCGCGCGATGCAATCGGCACAGTCGTCTTCTGCGCGGCGAACAGCCGTCGAATGCGCGACGAGGTTGCAAGCGGGCGCAGCTACAATTCTCAATCAGACCTGAGAGTCCATTACGGTCTGGGGGCTGCGACAAAGGTGGAGAAGTTGGAAGTGCTATGGGCAAATGGGAAAAGGGAAGAGTTCGTGATCGAGAAGGTAGATCAGATTTTAACGATTGAGCAGGGGAAGGGAGGAAGAGAGAATACGAAACAGGCGAAATAAGCGAAACAAGCGAAATATTTTTCGCTTGTTTCGCTTATTTCGCCTGTTTCGTATTCTCTCTTAAAGCTCATCGAATGTCGTGATCGCCGGGTATGAATCCGAATTTGACTGAGGATGATTACCGGGGCGAACTGACAGGACCGGATGCATTCCCGCCGTGCGAGCAGCCTCGAGCTCTCTTGTGACGTCCGAAACAAAGACTATTCCCGAAGGCGGCAGTTGCATAGTACCGGCTATGCGGCGATAGCTTTCGATATCAGATTTTGCCCCGATGTTGGTGTCGAAGTATCCGCTGATAAATACAGTGAGATCGCCAAACTCGGTATGTTCGAATAACAGTTTCTGCGCGAGTACGCTGCCTGAGGAGAAGATGAAGATTTGCTTCTCCTGTTTGCGCCACCTCTCGAACGCCCGCGGAACATCGGCAAAGACCTGGCTCATCAATTCGCCGGCACGATAGCCCTCTTCCCAGATCTTACCCTGCAGAGATTTCAACGGTGTTGATTTCCGGTCTCGATCCATCATCCAGTGAAGATAGGCCACGGCTGATTCGACTTCTTCATCGAGGGAATCGTCCTTGTACGAGGGGGGATTAAGACCCTGGTTAACGTCTGCCGCATGTTCTTCGCGCAGTCGCGTCAGGTCCGCGCGGACATCGCCGGAATACCAGTGCTGTTCGAGATAATCCCTGAGGCGTCTTCGCGCAAAAGGAAAGAGTGTCTGGTAAACGAAATCGATAGCCGAAGTCGTTCCCTCGATATCCAGCAGAAGAGCGCTCACAGGGATTTCGTTCAGCGATAAATTCATTGGGCTGACGTGCTCTGCGATGGAAGATACGAAGCGCCAAGGCAGATGGGCTGGTAATTGAGGTTTACGCCGCTGTCTGTATAGCGCGGGGTCCATCCGGCCGGGTCTTGAAAGAGCCTGATGGCCCTGATGCGGCGGTCTGCGCAGAGGTTGAACCAGTGCCAGGTACCGCGCGGCACGCGAATCAGGTCGCCGGGTTCTACCTCGATCGCAGAGACAGGGCCCTTCTCAGGTCTGATGTGGAAGATGCCGCGACCTTCGATGATGAAACGCACTTCGTCTTCATCGTGCCAATGTTCTCGGTTGAATTTCGCCAACATCTCCTCAAGCCCGGGCGTTTGTGGCGAAACATCGATGACATCGGCTGTCACATAACCGCCTTGCGATTTCAGCTTGTCGATCTCCGTGGCGTAAGCGCCGAGGATCTCCTCCGCGGGGGCATTGAGGGCGACCGGGTGTGTAGGCTCCCATTGTTCGTAGTCTATCCCGATACCCGCCAGAAAAGCAGTGATTTCTTCCGGATCATTGATGGTGCGATTCTCGTCTGGAATATTGACGATAGCCATAACTTGCCTCCTCTAAAACTACTGGGAGCGCCCTGGGAGCGCACGCGTCCCCGCGTGCTGGGTTTCCGGAAGGGGCTCCTTACCGACGTCCAGCACGCGGGGACGCGTGCGCTCCCAGGGC
>JAKEHZ010000343.1 GCA_022614735.1 Acidobacteriota bacterium
ACGGGCAAGAAATGTGACATTGTCGAGGAAGTTACAATAATTTAGGTAATGATAAGCCTAAGGGTGAGGCAACGGCTCAACGTGAATTGTCGCAATAACTTTGCCAAATTCCTGCTCCAACTTTCGCTCGACCTCTTCGGTGATCGCATGCGACGCGACGTGATCGTGTTCGATCTCTTCTGCCACGTGCAGATGCATTTCGATGAACATTTCGCCGCCTTGCGTACGCGAGCGTATGTCGTGGACCGAATGAACGCCGGGAACACTTTCAGCAATCTCCGCAATGCGCGATGGCGGCACGGGCGCTGCATCTACCAGCACCGGCACTGTGGTCTTGAATATCTGATAGCCATTCCAGGCGATGAATGCCGCCACTCCCAACGACACGACCGGATCGAACCAGAGGTAGCCGAGTTTGACGAGCACTAATCCCGCCAGGACTGAACAGCTCACCAGCACATCACTGCGCGTGTGAATCGCGTCTGCGATCAAAAACGCGCTCCTCAATCTTTTGCCCTCGCGCTGCTCGTAGGTAGTGACAATCAGGTTGGCGATGATCGTGGCGAGCATAACGCCAATGGTAAGGAAGCTGATTTCCGGGTGTGGCGCATCGCTGCTGAACAGCCTTTTGAAGGCGCTCGTGCCAATTTCGTAGCATGTGACAAAGAGAAAACCGGCGATGATGAATGCCGCAAGCGTTTCAAATTTGGCGTGCCCATAAGGATGTCCCTCGTCAGCCTCGGCGGTCGCGTACTTCATAACTACCAAACCGACGATGTTGTTGAGCGAATCAACGGCTGAATGAATCGCATCGCTGATAACGCTCAGGCTCGAGGCGAGCAATCCTGCAATGAGTTTACCGATGACAACAGCGATGTTAAGCGCGAGAGTGACGAACAGCACACGCCGCACGCCACGCCGGTAGACCTCACTGGTTAATTCGCTAACTCCTGTGCTCATCGCTGTTTAATCAACAGCCGGTTGCTGTTGTGTTACACAATGAATCGAGCCGAGTCCCCAGATCAATTGTGTGCAATCAACCCCAATGACCTGACGGTCAGTGAAGATCTCCTGCAAGATCGCACAAGCCTTCTCGTCATTCTCATGTCGATAGGCCGGCACAAGCACTGACTTGTTTGCGATGTAAAAATTCGCATAGCTTGCAGGCAGACGTTGATCTTCAAAGTAGACCGGTCCCGGCATTGGCAGTTTGATCACGCGCAATGGATTGCCATCCTGATCTCGCATCTGGAGTAGACGTTCGTAGTTCTCTTTCAACACCTCGTAATTTTCATCCTGTGGGTCATCTTCGATCACCGTCACGACGGTATCGAGCGAAACGAAACGCGTAAGATCATCTACATGGCCGTCCGTATCGTCGCCGGCAATGCCTTCACCAAGCCACAAGATGTTCGTCACACCCAGATAATCCTTCAGATATTGCTCGATCTGCTCGCGGTTGTGATGCGGATTACGATTTGGATTGAGCAGACAGGCTTCAGTGGTAATCAGAGTGCCCTGTCCATTGACATCGAGCGAGCCGCCTTCCATGACGATGCCGGGTTTGAACAGCACCTCGCCCATCTCTTCGGCGATCCGCGACGGCACAACGTCATCGTTGTCGTAAGGCGGATATTTATTGCCCCAGGCGTTATAACCCCAATCATTGATCGCCCGCTCGCGTTTGCCATCTCGATCGCGAACGACGTAAATCGGCCCGTGATCTCGGACCCAGGCATCATCAGTCGGGTTGAGATGGAAGCGCACCGCCTCGAGATTCACCTCACCCTTTTTCAACAGTGTGCGAACACGCTCGGCAAAATCCTGGTCCGCGACATTGATGCGAACGAGCTCGGAATCGGTCAAATGTCTGGTGATTTCGACGAAGATGCCAGGCACCAGATAAAACGCACCCGGCCAGCTCTCTTCTTTGTGCGGCCACGAAAGCCAGGTCGCTTCGTGCGGCTCCCATTCGGCGGGCATGAAATAGCCAAGTTCTCTAGGTGTCATTCCAAATCTATGAGAAAGAGAGAATAGGAAACAAACGAAAAAGTTAAAAATTTTCGTTTGTTTGGCAAGTTTCATCTTCCGATTAACAATTTCAACACAAAGGGTCAAAGGGTCAAAGGGTCAAAGGGGGGATAAAGGCTTGATTTATTTCTTCTTTGACCCTTTGACCCTTTGACCCTTTGTGTTGAATCTTTTAACTAGCTTCGGCTTTCTGTGAAACTTGCCGTTTGTTTCGTTATTTTCGTTTGTTTCGTATTCTCTTAATCAATCAGCCTCTTGGTGATGTCATGATAGGCATCGATTCTGCGATCCCTCAAAAACGGCCAATGGGTGCGTTGCACATCAATTTTTCCGAAATCACATTCGGCCATCAAAATCTGCTCTTCCTCAATTCCAGCCCTGGCAATAATCTGGCCCGAGGGATCGGCGATGAAACTTTGCCCCCAGAATTGAATCCCGCCATTCGGATCGCCTTCGTGCCCTACGCGATTTGCGACCGCAACATAAACACCATTGGCTATTGCGTGCGCGCGTTGAATCGTCTCCCAGGACGAATGCTGGCGCTCGCCATACTCTTCCTTCTCGCTCGGATGCCAACCGATAGCAGTCGGATAGAAGAGGATTTGCGCTCCGGTCAATGCCGTGAGACGCGCGCCCTCGGGATACCACTGATCCCAGCAGACCAGTGTGCCAACTCTCCCATAACTGCTCTCAAACGATTTGAATCCCAGATCGCCCGGGGTGAAATAGAACTTCTCGTAGAAAAGCGGATCATCGGGAATATGCATCTTGCGGTAGATACCAATCAGCCGGCCGTCCGAATCAATCACTACCGCAGTATTATGATACACGCCAGCCGCGCGCCGCTCGAACAGGGAGCCGACGATAACGATCGCGCGCGCGGCAGCAAGTTTCGATAAGGCCTCAGTGCTCGGCCCCGGAATCGGCTCGGCGAGGGCGAAGTTGTCGTGATCCTCGCTCTGGCAGAAATACTGCGAGCGAAATAACTCCTGCGTCGAAACGATCTGCGCGCCTTGTTTGGCTGCCTCCTCGATGCGCGCCAGTGCTTTGTCGAGATTATCTTGCGGATCCTTGCCGCAGCTCATTTGAATGAGCGCGACCATAGCTTTATTGCTGTTTAATTTCATAGGTTGTGATTATAATCGGTTCAGTCCCACGACAATAAGAGTTGAGAACTATGAGAAATGCAAATAAAACCGGGCAATTCATTACTCTACTCTTCATTTCCTTCATCATTTCATCATGCGGTAGCCCCGAAATAGAAAAGCTTCGTCACCTGACCAGAGGTAAGGAGTATCTCAAAGAGAAGCGCTATCCCGAAGCTCGAATCGAATTCCGCAGCGCCCTGCAGATCGACAAGAAGTTGGCGGAAGCCCAATTCGGACTGGGCGAGGCCGCGCTCGCGCTGGGCTATGTGCAGGAGGCGGCCGAGTCTTACTACGAAGCGATCAGGCTCGATCCGAATAACCTCGCAGCGCGCGTCAGGGTCGGCAACCTCCTCACCCGATATACAAATGACGAGAGCATTATAGAGGCCGAGCGGCTGGCAAATGACGTGCTGAAAAAAGAGCCGAACTACGTCGAGGGCCATATCCTGATGGCAAATGTTCGGATAGCGCAGAGACAATGGGACGAGGCGAAAGAGGAATTGCAACGCGCTATCGAGCTTGATCCCAACCGAATAGAAACGCAGCTCAATCTGGCGCGTTATTACGATCAGCGAGCGAAAGACGGTTCACCGGCCGACCAAAACTTTCTCGCTCAGGCTGAGGCTGTCTACCGACAACTGATCGTGAAGTATCCCGGCGCGGCCGATGTGCGTTTGGCGTTCGGCGATTTCCTCTTCGCCGGCAAACGCGAAGCCGAAGCAGAACAGCAGTTGCTCGACGCTCTCAAGGCAGATCCGAACGACAAGATGGTGCTCGTCGCGCTCCGCCGCTATTACGAAACTCAGGAACGTTACGATGAAGCGGAAAAATATCTCGCCCGGCTCGTCGAGCTCGATCCCGACAAGTCCGCCGGCCGCGCACAGATCATTGACCTGCACGCGCGGACTGGCCGTCTGACTCAGGCCGTCACCGAGTATCAGCAATTGCTCAAAGACGATCCGAAATATCTGCGCGCATATTCGCGGCTGGCAGAGCTGTTTCTGGAGCTCGGAGATCTGAACGGCGCAGCAAAGCAGGTCGAGGCTGCGCTGAAGCAGAATCCGCAAGACACAGATGCGTTGCTAATCCGCGGACGTCTCAACACGCTCAGCGGCCGGTACAGGGAAGCAGTAAGCGATCTCGATCAGGCAATGAGGTTCGAGCCTACAATGCCCTCCGCGCTCTACTATGCCGCTGACGCCCATCTGCAGAACAATGACCCAACTCAAGCGCGGCTTTTCGTCAATCGATTGCTCAGCTTTTATCCGCGCAATCCCATGGGGTTATTGATGCTCGTCCGCATCCAGCTCAATGAAAGCAGGGCGAAGGAAGCAGAGAAGACAGCATCAGAGATCATTGTGACCATCTCACAACTCAAATCGAATGACACAGCATTACTGGCAGCTCGCATTCCCGCCGACACGCTGCCTGAATGGGAGAGCAAGGCCTTTATCTCGCGAGCAGTCGCGCGCATCCAACAGCGCGATTTGAACGGGGCGCAAAGCGACCTTGAAAGCGCGATTAAGATCGATAAAAAATCCCCGGAGCCGCACATCAATCTCGCCACGATCCATCTGCTGCGCGGCGATCCGGCTAATGCACAGCTGGAAGCCGAACGCGCGGTTGACCTTGCTCCGGGCAGCGTCTCAGTGGTCTCAACTCTGGTCAACGTCTACCTCAGGCAAAGAAATTATCACGCCGCACATGCAAAAATAGATTCATTGCTCAATGCGCAGCCCAATCGCATTCAACTGCTCGAACAAAAAGCTCGTGTTTACACGGCACAGGGCGATGGAGCCGGGGCCGAAAAAACACTGCGCCAAATGATCGAGCTCGATCCGAACTACCTCAATGCATATTTCGCGCTGAGCGATTTCTACCAGAGCTCACAGAAGCAAACAGAACGCTCAATTGGGGAATTGCGTGAAATAATCAGACTGCGACCGAATAATGCGCTACAGATCGCTCAGGCTCACATGTTCATTGGTCTGCTCGAAGAGAGCCGCGGAAACTTCGATGAGGCCGTGAGGAATTACGAACAGGCGCTCAGTCACGATAGACGATCAGTCGGCGCTGCCATCGCCTTCAACAACCTCGCGTGGCTTTATGCCGACAAAGGCAAAGGCAATCTGGACAAAGCGACGGATTTTGCGCGCAGCGCTATTGGCATCTCGCCCGAGGCGAGCTTTTTCGATACGCTCGGTTATGCTTATTACAAGAAGCGCCAATTCGACATTGCGATCGAGCAATTCAATAAAGCGATCGACCGCAGGCCCTCAAACCCGATTTACCATCTGCATTTAGCGCGCGCATTACGCGACAATGGCGATACGCAGAAAGCACGTCAGGCATACGAACGGGCACTGCAGATAGGGCGGGCAAATTTTGCCGAGGCGAATCAGGCCAGGCAGGAGCTGGCTGCGTTGCGTAGATCCTAGAGACTGCGGATTGCGGATTGCGGATTGCGGATTGATGTACAGCAACCTTTCCAGGTTGCTGTACATCAATCCGCAATCCGCAATCCGCAATCCGCAATCAATTGGCCTTTCCCATGACGTGGGTTCGTATAAGTTTGATTACCAGATCAGCTTCTTCCTGTTTTCCGGTGCTGGGGAGGAGGACGTATGGTCTGCGCGCCTTATCGGCATCGATCACAATCAAATTGTTTGCGTTTTCAACTAATTTACTAATCTCCTTGATCTGCGCACCCATCAAGGTGGCGAGCGACTTGTAGCCTGTATCAGTCAGCAATAACTGGTTTGGACGTATTCTCAGCCAGCCTGCGCGCGGGTCGTCCCAATTTAATTTCCCGGATCTCATTCGCCGCCATTGACTATCGAAGGAGATCTTTACGACTGCCGCTCCGTTGTTCCTGATTGCCTGCTCCATGGCATTGGCAGCCCTCACTGCATCTCCCCGGTTGTATAGGTAGATGATGCCCAGAAACTCGAATGCTCCCGGCTTATTACTATCATCCTTCGCAAGCTCTTCCAGGCCGGCTTGCGTATCGGTAACCGAATTCGGATCGGTTTCGCGGTAATTGAGAGTGATCTTTTCCAACCGCGCATAATAAGCGCTATGAAGCAAACCAAGACGATTAACTGTCAGTGTGTAGGCGATCGCGTTTCTTCCGGTGGCTGCTCCAATGACACGCACCCGATACTCTCCATCGCCCGGCAATCCTCCGCTCGGTGCGCTAATTTTGAAATTTCCCGTCAAAGAATCTTTTGCAACGGCGACCTCGGCATTGTCTTTGTTGAAAATCTGAACAGCAAGCGATGGGTCGTTGCTCTGGAGCTGGAAAGTCAGCAGTTCATCGCTCTTCGCATTCAGAAAATACTCTTCAAATAAATACCCATTCGGAGCTTTATCCGAGCTCCTCGTGTCAATACTGCCTTTGACAGCTTGATTGAAGCTCAATGTTCGGCTGGCAGGGGCGGCCGGGGTATTAGATACAGCAGGCCTTGGGCTTTTTGCTGCGCCTCTCGGAGCGGGCGTCGGAGTCGGTTTCGCGGCGGGCAATTCACCACTTCCTCCCTGAGAGTAAACAATGGGGGAAGCGCTGAATAAAACGAAGAGAACCAACACCAGTGGAAAAACAGTTTGGTAAAGAACTCGTCTCTTCATAGTACTCCTCAGAAGCCCCGCCCCTTCCGGGCCGGAGCAA
>JAKEHZ010000052.1 GCA_022614735.1 Acidobacteriota bacterium
CACCGTCATCTTAGGCATGATTATCTTGTCTCCAGATTTAGAGATTATGGAAAAGAAGAGAGAAAAACGAAACAGGCGAAAATAGCGAAACAAGCGAAAATGCTTCTGCTTTTCGCTTGTTTCGCTATTTTCGCCTGTTTCGTTTTTCTCTCTTCTTTTCCATAATCTCTAAATCTGGAGACAAGATAATCATGCCTAAGATGACGGTGGCGGAACTCGAAGCTTTCTATTCGACACACTTCCCGCAAATGGACGATCACCGATTCAAGATCGAGAAACTTGAGGATAACTTTGCACAGGTTCGCCTCTTCTATCGAGATTCGTATCTACGTCCGGGCGGCACAATTTCCGGCGCGTCCTTAATGTCATTAGCTGATATAGCCATGTACACAATTGTGCTGGCAATGATCGGCCCGGTAGCGCTGGCAGTTACGACGAATCTCAATATCAACTTTCTGCGAAAGCCTGCGCCGGCCGATGTTATTGCTCGGGTGAGATTGCTCAAGCTGGGCTCACGACTCGCTATCGGAGAAGTTGGGATGTTTTCTGATGTCGGTGACGAACCGGTCGCGCACGCTACAGTTACATATTCAATTCCGCCGAAGCAGGGATAATGGTGTCAGTTAAGAACAACCGGATAGACGCTGCCGGTGAAAGTTACCGGCAAGCTCGCCAGTCGCACTGGGATGACGTGGCTCGCAGTTTGGATACCTGGACTGGCTGGGGAGGTTATTATCACCGGCGACTCACTCAGGTATATCGGTTTTTAGTTTCCCCCGGACAACGAGTCATCGAGATTGGCTGTGGTCAGGGAGACCTGCTCGCTGCCATCAAGCCGGCAGTTGGGGTCGGAGTCGATTTCTCACGCGAAATGATTCAACGCGCCAGGCAGCGACACCCCGAGCTTCTCTTCATTCACGCGGATGCGCATGAGCTTCAGATCAATGAAAAATTTGATGTCATTATTTTATCCGATCTGGTCAACGATCTCTGGGACGTGCAGAAAGTCTTTGAGGAAATGACGCGATTGGCGACTCCACACACAAGGATCATTCTGAACACCTACAGTCGCTTGTGGGAACAGCCGCTGGCGGCCGCTCAATGGCTAGGGTTGGGTAAACCGGTCCTCCACCAGAATTGGCTGACGGTCGAGGATGTGACAGGGCTTTTGAGATTGGCTGATTTTGAAGTCATCAGGCATTGGGAGGAAATTCTCTGTCCACTTCCGGTGCCGGCACTTGCGGCCCTGGCCAATCGTTTCCTGGTTAAGTTATGGCCATTCAAGCTTCTCGCTTTGACAAATTTCATTGTAGCCCAGCCACAGGCGCGGCGGGCGCCGCTTGCCCGGGAACCACTGGTTTCGGTGATCGTCCCGGCGCGTAATGAAGCAGGCAATATTCCTGAGATCTTTGCGCGCACTCCTGAGATGGGCAGAGAAACCGAACTGGTGTTTGTCGAAGGTCATTCCACTGATGAAACCTATGACGCAATTGCCGGAGCCATTGCTGATCATCCGGAGCGCAAGTGCCGGCTGCTGCGGCAGGTCGGTAAAGGCAAGGGAGATGCCGTTCGACTGGGCTTTGCTTACGCCAGTGGTGATGTTCTGATGATTCTGGATGCTGACTTAACCGTGCCGCCGGAGGATTTGTCTCGCTTTTATGAGGTATTGCGTTCAGGTAAGGGAGAGTTCGTCAACGGTGTGCGTCTGGTTTACCCGATGGAAAAAGAGGCGATGCGATTTCTCAACCTTGCCGGCAATAAATTTTTCAGCCTTGCATTCTCGTGGCTGCTTGGTCAGCCAATCAAAGACACGCTCTGTGGCACGAAGGTGTTGTGGAGATCGGACTACGAGCGGATTGCAGCCAACCGCTCGTATTTCGGCGACTTCGATCCATTCGGCGATTTCGATCTGCTTTTTGGAGCCGCAAAGTTGAACCTCAAGATCGTTGAGATGCCAATCCGCTACCGTGAACGCACTTATGGAAGCACAAACATCCAGCGGTGGAAGCACGGATGGCTTCTGCTTAAAATGGTCCTTTTTGCCGCGGGCCGAATCAAGTTCGTTTGATGATCGTGGATAGGTTCAAATCATGGCTTGCTCATCCATTGACGCGGGGGCTGGACCTGGACGATCCGCTCACGACTCAACTGCGGCGTCAAATCATTCAAGGTAAGCCGGCCCTCCGGCAAGTTTATCAGGAATGGTATGAGACTATCGTCCGCTCTCTACCAACAGGTGACGAGCCTGTATTGGAGGTTGGATCAGGCGCGGGTTTTCTGCGCGACTTCATCCCTGGCTTGATCACCTCAGAAATTTTCCCCGGCCCTGACACTCAGATCGTGCTTGATGCAACCCGGCTGCCATTTGCTGACGGAGTCTTCCGCGCCATTGTCATGATCGATGTTTTACATCACATATCTCAACCGCGCGATTTTTTCGCCCAGGCATCTCGATGTGTGCGAGTGGGCGGCGCACTTATTATGGTTGAGCCATGGGTATCGACGTGGTCGAAGTTGATCTACCGCAGATTTCACCATGAGCCTTTTCGCCCGGAGGCGATGGAATGGGAGTTCCCGCCCGCCGGGCCGCTCTCGGGCGCAAATGGCGCGCTCCCCTGGATACTGTTTCTGCGTGACAGAGATCAGTTCGAAAAGGAATTTCCCTGTTGGGAAATACGGATGATTAAGCCTGGCTTGCCTTTTCGTTACCTGGCCTCGGGCGGCGTCTCTATGCGCAGTTTGCTGCCCGCTGCGGCATTCGATCACTTGCGCCGGCTGGAGCATCGTTTAGAGCCGTGGATGGGCAAGTGGGCGATGTTTGCTGAGATCATCCTGGTAAAGAGATGAATGTCAGTTTTCAGTTTTCAGTTTTCAGTTTTCAGTTCGAAGGCTGGTGCGGTACGGGGAGCGTAAGCGACCTGATCTTAGATAAAACGGTCGCTTGCCAAAGTTCAGGTCGCTTACGCTCCCCGTACCGCACCAGCCTTCGAACTGAAAACTGAAAACTGAAAACTGATTATGGATTGCGTTCATAGGCGAGGATAAAAAATTCCACTTCGCCGAGTCGATGCTCCCGGTCATTGCTGTTGCTGAAGGTTGCGACCAGATGATAGTGCTCCAAAATCCAGTTCATCAAATCCTGATTGTAGTCCACACCAAATGTTCGATCGCGATACTCGGGTGTGAGTAAGTTGCCAATCAAAATAAGCGGCACACGGCGATCTGAAATGCGCCGGATGGCGTCGGCTTCCCTGGCTCCGGTCAGGAATCCCGGAACGATACTCTCTTCCCTCAAAGGATAAGGACGGTTGATCAGAAAGTTAATGCTCGTTCCTTGCGGAAAGGACAATAAATAATCACCCGGCGAAGTGTGTTGCTCGGCGTACCGAATGGCTTCGGCCAGGGGATGGCCCAGTGATGGCACAGTTAAAAACCGTCCGCGAGATGTGCTGATCTCATAGGTGCGGCGTTCGCGTGACAATGTAGTGTATGTTACCACGAGCGCGATGACCGAAACCGCTACGATCGCCATTGCGGAGAGTTTCGCATTTTCTCGAAGCCGGCCCGCAGGGAGCAGTAATGCGGGTGAGATGTGAAAGAATAGGTAAAGATAGACGATGATCACCGTAGGCACGGTAAAAGGCGTATAGGAATTCTTCAATGACACATTGAGGAAAACGCGCATAAGCGAGATAAGCCCGAAGAGTGCAATGATGAGCAGTATCTCGTCTCGCTCCTCAAGACGTGAGCCCTTTGCCCTCTCTTTCCACCACCGCCATCCGATAACTGTGATAATCATCAACAGGACGAGTGGTGATGCCTTTAACGGATTGGGATCAACCACAGTGCCGTGGAATTTGAATACATAGATCCATAAGGGTAAACCAAAGACTATTGCCCCCCAGGCGGGCTGGGCTTCACCCTGCGATAATTGCCCCCTTTGCCCGGAGACCAAGATAGCTAGCAGAGCGCTAAACCCACAAAAACATAAAATTATGCCGACTGCCGCTAGGGAAGCATAGCCAGTCGCCGGCCAATCCTGCAGACCATTCAAATGACGGCTGAAATGAGCGACCGGTGGCGATTTGAAAATTTCGTATGTGTCGGTTATTAAGGTCTGCCATGGGACGCGGAGCAGGATGGGGCCATAGGTAACAGCGCATATAACAAGTACCGGCAATGTAAAGATCATCGCCTCACGCCAGGGCCATCGCCGTTCGGCAAAGCAAACCAAAACCAGAGCAACGCCGCTCGGCGCGATGGCTGAAGCCATGAGCTCAGGTTTACAGATCGCGACCAAACCTGCGCTGATGCCCGCCAGGCAGAGCCAGAAACGGCTCTGAGATTGCAGATATCGTATCGCGCATACGAGCGATGCCAGAGCAAACACCAATCCGTAGAGGACGGCGTAAGAGTAGGGCTGAATATAGTTACCAAGATAAACATTGAGAGCGCAGATGAGCATGACCAGCGCGGTCGCCAGCGCTGCCTGCCAAACGCTCATTAACCGGCGCGCCAGCCAGTAGATCATCGCCAGGATGAGCACCGCGCATACGCCTCCGCTTACGTGCAGCGTTGTTAGATGAATCCCGAAGACTCGATAGAGCAAGGCGTTGAAATAAGGAGCAAATGGGCCGTAATAATAAAGAATATCCACATACAATCTTTCGCCGGCGAGGATACGTGTGGGGAGGTTCATCTCCCGCCCATGATCGATGATCGGGTGTGTCCATCGCTGCCACGTGGCGATGAGCATAACGACAAACAGCGCAGCCAACGCAAACCATGCGAGTTTGTCTTGATGAGTCGATGAGCGCGCTCGAATATCAGCGGCGATGGCGATCTGATTATTGCTGTCGTTAAACGGTCGAAATATTTTTTCGAACAATTTAGGGTGTTACACTCCTTTTTCGATTATCTAAATCGAAGCACAAAAACATTGGGACAGCGGAATGAACCACGGATTTACACGGATGCGACGGATCAACGCGGATTTAATCCGTGTCTCTCCGTCGCATCCGTGTTGATCCGTGGTTCATTTGTCCCAATCTTTATATTCTCCGATTTAGACTGTTTAAGCTCATAAGCGAGGATGAAGAACTCAGGGTCGCCGAGCAGCGCTTCTCGGCCGGATATCGGGCCGAACCTCGCAGTGAGACGATAATTTTCCTGGATCCACCGCAACAGGTTCTGATTGAAGTCTATGCCAAATGCCTGATCGCGGATTTCCGGAGTCAGGATGTTATCAATCAGAATCAGTGGGACGCGCCGTGATACGATTCGTTGAACCGCATCCGCCTCATTCCGGCCTTCCAGGAAGCCCGGGTGCACGATCTCCTGGCGTAATGGATAACGACGCTCGGCCAGAAAGTTGATCGCGGTTCCCTGAGGTAAGACCAGGACATAATCGTCGAGCGTGGTATGTTCCCGCGCATAGCGGATTGCGGCGGCCAGAGGCTCGCCGATCCTGGGTTCCACTAAAAAGCTGCCGCGCTGCTCGCTGATTTCGTATCGATTGTTACCACGAAACTGGCGAGCAGAGTTCAGACCGACAATAAATATGGTGATGGCAACGACCGCCATCGCTGCGCGACGCGCATTGTCGCGGATCATGCCGGCGGGGACGAAATAAGCCGGCGAGAGGTGAAACAGAAGAAAGAGGTAAACAATCGTCAACGTTGGGAGGAAGAACGGGGTATATGGGCCGCTCCCCGTCACGTTGAAGAAAACACGCGCGATCGAGACGGTCGCGAAGACGGCGATTACCAGCAGAAGACGGCGCTCCAGCGGAATGCTGTCACCTTCACGGCGTCCGCGCCAGATCTGCCAAAAGAGCAGGCTGACCATCACCGGCAACACGAACGGCGCGGAGGCCAGCGGGGTATCCGGGCGGACGCGGAAAAACTCGGAGACAAACTTCCACCAGGCCAGGCTTAAGATTGCAATGCCCAGAGCACGCGCGGCTACAGCACGCCATTTAGAACGGCGATGATAAGAGCTGAGCGCCCCAAGCAATAGACACAGGCCAATCCACATCCCCAGTATGCCGATTCCGGTCAGACTGTACCAGAACGACCTCGGCCATTCATTCAAACCGCTGAGGTTGCGATTGTAGTAGCTCAACTGTGGCGGCAGGTTGGCGCCGAACACGTAGTTGAGGTCCACGAGCGTCCGCCACGGAACGTTGCGCAGGATCCAACCATAAGCACCAATGCTGATCAGCACAACCGGCAGCGTACAGATCAAGAGATCACGCCACTGTAGTTTGTGTGCCGCCAGGCTGCTGAACACCAGTGCGACAACCGCAGCAGCCAGAGCCGCCGCGGCGAGCTCCTGCTTGGAGATCAGGGCAAGCCCCGCGCACACGCCCGCCAAAAACATCCAGCGAGAGCGGCAGAGTTGCAGGTAACGCACGGTAGAGACGAGCGAGCAGAGAGCGAAGACCAGGCCGTAAAGAGCCGCATAGGAGTAAGGCTGAATGTAGTTCGCTGTTGATTTGAGCGCGCAGATAACAATGACCACGCCGGCCGTCAATGCAGATTCCCAAACGCCCATCAGTTGCCGCGCGAGCCAGTAAATCATCAGCAGAATCAGAAACGCGCAAATTGCGCCGCTTGTGTGAAGAGTCGAGAGATGAATGCCGAAGACACGATAGAGCAGGGCATTGAAGTACGGGGTGAATGGGCCATAGAGGAATTGCACATCGGTGTACAACTGCTCACCCGCGAGGATGCGAGCGGGAAGGTTCATTTCTCGCCCGTGATCGATAATCGGCTGCGTCCAGCGTTGCCACGAGGCAATCAGCATTATGGCAAAAAGCGCGGCCAGGGTGGGCAATGCAGGATTTTCTATCCGAAATGATAACAAGTTCTTTTCGTTAATCTCTGACAAAGAATGGCATGAGAGAGAATACGAAACAAACGAAAATAACGAAACAAACGAAAAGGTTCCGATTTTTTGGCAAGTTTCATCTTCCAGCTAACAGTTTCAACACAAAGGGTCAAAGGGTCAATGGATCAAAGAAAAAATAAATCAAGCACCCCTTTGACCCTTTGACCCTTTGACCTTTGTGTTGAAACTGTTAGCTGGTTTCGGCTTCCTATAAAACTTGCCGATTTTTTCGTTTGTTTCGTATTCTCCATCGCATTGACAGTAAGACCCTCAGACAGGCATTATCGCAGCTTATATTGAGCAGCCTGCCTCCCCAGCTGCGTAGGCGATAAAAAACTATGACACAAGAAAGTCTCGCGTTGACCGCGACGCTCAATCAACTAGCTGATCTCGATCGATACAATTACTGGGTTTATGAACAGATCGCAAACGCCCTGGGCAATCGCATATTGGAGGTCGGTTCGGGGACGGGTAACATCACGCAGTTCCTGTGCACGAATGACTGTGAGGTGACGGCCACCGATATCGTACCCAGTTATCGCAGTGAGCTTCAAAGATTATTCAGCGAAATGCCCAATGTGCGGATCGGTAACTTCGATTTGACCGCCAAAGCACCGGAAGAGTTTCTCAAGCGATCCTTCGACACAGTTGTCTGTCTCAATGTCCTTGAACATATCGAAGACGATCTGTTCGCGTTAGGACAGATGCGTGATGTGCTGAAGACGGGCGGCAAACTCGCTCTGCTTGTGCCGGCTCATCGAATTCTCTACGGGGAATTTGATCGCGCTGTCGGCCATTTCCGCCGGTACGAAAGGCGAGAGCTCAAAAGCAAACTCAAGCAATCCGGCTTCGTTGTGCGTAAAATGAAATTTTTCAGCCTCGTCGCTGCTCTCCCATGGCTGATCAATGGCCGCTTGCTCAAACGAGATTACCTTCCATCGGGGCAAGCCAATCTTGCAGACCGTCTCGTGCCTCTGCTTAAACTGGAGCGTCTGATCGGCCCGCCGTTTGGCCTGTCACTAATTGCGATTGCAGAGAAACAATAAGAGTCTGAAGTCCGGAGTCTGGAGTCCGGAGTCCGCCCCTCAAAGAGACTCCTGACTCCTTGACTCCCGACTCCCTGACTCCGGACTATATTTATGCGTTGGTCACAATATTTCATTCCTACACTTCGTGAAGACCCTACTGATGCGGAAGTCGTCAGCCACAGACTGCTTTTGCGCGCGGGCTTGATTCGCCAGCTCGGCGCAGGGATCTATTCGTATCTGCCGCTGGCGCAGCGTTCGATACTCAAAATCTCAGACATCATCCGCGAAGAGATGAATGCCATCGGCGGCCAGGAGTTTTACCTGCCCGCGATTCATCCAGCCGAATTGTGGCAGGAGAGCGGACGCTGGTCGGGCATGGGCGATAATATGTTTCGCCTCAAAGATCGCAAAGGCGGAGATTACTGCCTCGGCATGACGCACGAGGAGGTCTTCGCTGACATTGCGCGCAAACACCTGAATTCCTACAGACAACTTCCGCAGGTCTGGTATCAGATTCAAACCAAGTTCCGCGACGAACCGCGTCCGAAATCCGGCCTGCTGCGCGTGCGGCAGTTCACGATGAAGGATGCTTATACGTTTGATATCGACTACGCAGGTCTGGACATATCGTTTGAAGAGCAACGCCGCGCATATTGCCGGATCTATGACCGCTGCGGGTTGGAGTATGTCATCGTTGAGGCCGACTCCGGGTCAATGGGCGGGACGGCGTCCAACGAATTTATGGTCTACACCGATGCGGGCGAGGATATGGTCGCAAGTTGTCCGAAGTGCGGTTATGCAGCCAACACTGAAAAAGCCCGATCGCGCATGAATGGGATTGATGACGGTAGTACTGACCAGGCAGTTGAAAAATTTCCGACTCCCGGTGTGCGGACCATCGAAGACCTGGTGACTTTCCCCGGCGGGGCGGCGGCTGACCGGCAGATCAAGACGCTGGTCTACGTCTCGGTTGGCGAAAAGGGCGATGAGACGAAATCAACGCCGGTGCTCGCATTGCTTCGTGGCGATCATCCGCTCAATGAAGTCAAGCTGTCGAACGCTCTGGCGAAGCTCATCAATAAAGACGGCTGGAGGCAAACCGCTGTTCGACCTGCGCATCCGGAGGAGATTTTTGACATATTGGGCGCACACGCCGGAAGTCTCGGCGCTGCTGGTGTCACGAATCTAACGGTGATTGCCGACGAAGCCCTGCGCGGTCGCAGGAATATGACTACGGGAGCGAACGAAGATGACCATCATTTGCGCGGCGTAAGTATCGAGCGTGACATTGAGGTCAAAGAGTGGGTTGATATCAGGACTGTTGCCGAAGGAGAAGGCTGTCCGAAATGCGACGGTCTCCTGCGTGTGGCAAAGGCGCTGGAGGTTGGCCATATCTTCAAACTCGGCACGAAGTACAGCGATTCTATGGGCGCGCGTGTTTTGACTGCTGAGGGCAAAGAAGTGCCGATTGTGATGGGCAGCTATGGCATAGGGGTCGAACGTATCCTTGCTGCGTCAATCGAGCTGCATAACGACGAAGCCGGAATCATCTTCCCCATCACTATCGCGCCGTTTCAGGTTATCGTCACGCCGCTAAACATGAAAGATGCAGATCTGAAATCGACCGCAGATCGCATCTATGATGAATTGACCAGGGCAGGAGTTGAAGCTTTGTATGACGACCGTGACGAACGCGCAGGAGTGAAGCTCAATGATGCTGATCTGGTTGGCATCCCATTCCAGATGAGGATCGGCCAGAAGAAGCTGAAAGAGGGCAAGGTCGAGTTTTATACCCGCGCGACGCGGCAATCGGAAGATGTTGCGGCAGATGCGGCGATGGAGTTAGCGCTACAGCGGATTCAGCAGGCGACGCGGAAGCTGAATTACGCTGAATAAAAGAAGACGGAAAACGGAACAAACGGAAATAACCTTTTAGTGGTAAGCACTTTCTCGATTCAGTTATAGTGATTACAACTCCAAGCTGATGCGCAATGCGTCCTCAACCTTTCGCATGGTCTGCGGTTTAACTGCTCCCAAACGCTTCACTAATCGCCCTTTGTCAATGGAACGGATTTGATTGAGAAGCACCAATCCATCAATTGTGAGACCTCCTTCCGGCGCTTTCACATACACTTCAGTCGGATAGAGCTTTTCATCAAGCTGTGATGTGATCGCCGCAACAATGGTGATCGGACTGTAATGATTGGCGATGTCGTTCTGGATGATGAGCGCTGGTCTCATCTTTTTGATTTCTGCGCCTCTGGTTGGCTCGAAGTCTACAAGATAAATCTCGCCGCGCCTTAGGCGGCCCACTTTTACTCTTTTTGCCATGCCTCTTCCTCAAGAGCGAACCATTCTTCGGCCAGGCGCAGATCGCGCTCTGCTCGTGCAATGGCTCCCTCTTTGAGGAGCTTTTTGAGCTTCGCCTGCCCGATGGCTTCGACATAGTACCTGATCGCACGGTCGATGAACCTACTCCGGTCCCCTCTTTCGGCGATACGGTCAATCAGACCCAGCGTCTCTTCCGGCAGTGTAATATTAATTCTCTGATACATTGCACCTGACTCCCTCCTTGTCATGAATCAACTATACACACCGCGAATGTGTATGTCAAAATTTGCCGCTCAGATCTGATATCGGGACACATGTTCAAAGTTAGGTTTCAGATCGTAAGGCAAGGTGGAACACAAAAAAGGCAAAAAGGGCAAAAATTCTGGCAAGTTTCATATTCCAGATAACAGTTTGTGGTTCACCGCAGAG
>JAKEHZ010000344.1 GCA_022614735.1 Acidobacteriota bacterium
GCACAACGGTGATCACTAACCTGGGGTTTCGCTTCGCTGCGCTACGCTACACCCCAGGCTAAATTCTGACGCCTGCTCCGCAGGCTGAAAACGGAAGAACATTATGAATCTGCAAGACAAAGTCGTCGTTGTGACCGGCGGCGCAAACGGCATCGGTCGCGCGCTTTGCAAGCGATTTGCGGCTGAAGGGGCCCGCGGCGTTGTAGTAGCTGACATCGCCTTGGAAGAAGCCAAGCGCGTTGCCGCAGAGATTAATGGCCTGTTCGTCAGAACCGATGTCAGCAATGAAACCGACATCATCAGACTTATCAAAGAGACAAACGATGTCTATGGTCGAATCGATCTGTTCTGCTCAAACGCAGGCATTGGCGGTGTGCCCGGTTTTGAAGAAGTCTCGAATCAGGCCTGGCAACAGATCTGGGAAGTCAACGTCATCTCACATATCTATGCGGCGCGCGCTGTTCTGCCACAGATGCTTGCGCGCAGCGACGGATACCTGCTCAATACCGCGTCGGCGGCTGGGCTGCTCACGCAGATCGGTTCCGCGCCATATTCCGTTACAAAACACGCGGCAGTCTCATTCGCCGAATGGCTGGCGATCACATATGGCGATCGCGGGATCAAAGCCTCGTGTCTTTGCCCGCAAGGCGTACGGACGAATTTGCTGCGTGATGCGGCAGAGAGAGGGACGAGCGCGTTTTTACTCGAAGGCGCAATCGATCCTGATGACGTGGCAGAAGCCGTGGTGATAGCCCTGGCAGAAGAGAGATTCTTGATCCTCCCTCACCCTGAAGTCGCCACTTACTTTCAAAACAAAGCGAACGATTATGATCGGTGGCTGCGAGGTATGCGGCGATTGCAGGCGAAAAACAATGAGATGAGTAAGCGATAATGGGAACAATTACGTTGATTCGGCACGGGCAGGCCCGGACTTTTGAAAATGATAGTGACCAGCTTACTGTCATCGGCGAAGAGCAGTCGCGCGCGCTCGGGAAATACTGGATCCGCAACGGCGCTGGCTTCAGCGAGGTCTATTGCGGCACGCTGGCGCGTCAACGGCGCACAGCGGAGATCGTTGGTGACTGTTTCGTCAAGGCGGGGCTGTCCTGGCCGGAGATACAAATGACGCCTGAGTTGAATGAATACGACGGCAATGGCATTATCAACAGGCTTGCTCCAATGCTGGCTGAAAATAATACGAGCTTTCATGGAGCGCTGTTGGCATTCCAGCAAAACAAAAACTCGCCGGAGCGGAATCGTTATTTTCAAAAGATGTTTGAAGGCGTGACTTCCGCCTGGTTCAACGGCGAGATCCAGGTTGAAGGCGTCGAATCATGGGCGTCATTTCGTTCGCGTGTGCGGAGCGCAATCAATCGTATCATCAGTGGGGAAGGCAGTGGGCGTCGCATCGCAGTCTTCACTTCCGGCGGAGTGATTGGCCTCACTGTCCAAACCTTGCTCGGCGCACCGGAGCACAAAGCGCTGGAAATCAATTGGCGTATCCGCAATTGCTCATTGACCGAATTCGTCTTCAGCCGGGATCGACTGTCATTAGATTATTTCAATTCTATTCCGCATCTGGATAAACCTTCATTACGCACTTTCCGTTGAAGGCTATATAATCTAGACTGACAGTCTAAGCAAAGGAATGAATTCGAATGGTCGCTTCAAACAAATCGAAAAAAAAGATCAATTACGGCATCGGAGATGAAGTCTCTTATGTCTTTGGGTCGGGTATCGTTTATGGCGAAATCGTGAGGTTACTCGAAGGCGGCGCGGCGGTAGAAATTCAATTTGAAGACGGACGGCGAGAAATCAAGAAGGCTCGCGATGGTTCTTTGCGTCTTCTGCGGCGCGCTTCAGGCGCCAGCGAGATCGAAGAGCAACGTTCAGACCGTAACCTCATACACGATTACGAAATTGACGAAGTCCGCCGCAGTGATCAGAAAAAACGGTGGTAGTCCATCGAATCCGGGAAAAACAGAAGCAGTCTTTGGAGGTTAATATGAAAAAGTGTCTCTCCCTCTCCCTTCTCACATCGATGATGATCTGCCTGGGCATATTGGCTCAGGCTCAAGACGACCCTCCCCCCAACAACAACAATGTCACTATCGCTCAGGGTTCGTCGGCCAAGTTATCTCTGCAAACTCAACTGAGCTCCAAGATTAACGAAGTCGGCGATGAGGTAATTGCTGTGCTCTATGAACCGGTGCGCGGAGGCGACGGGCGCATCATAGTTCCACGCGGCACCGAATTCGTCGGCCGTGTCACTCAAGTCAAGGCCGCAAAGAAACCACAAAAAGAGGCCTCTATGACTATCATCTTCGAATCGATGCGAATGTCATATGGAATCGAGAAGATTGCAACCACAGTTACTGCAATCGACGATTATGCCAATGATGAAAAGCTCCGTTCAAAGGATGATGAGGGTAAGGTCGGCGGCGGACGCTCGGGCGGTCGCACAGCCCGTAACGCCGGCATCGGTGGCGGGATAGGATCGCTTGGTGGATTGATTATCGGAGCGGCAGGCGGTGGACTCGGTGGAATTGCCGGCGCCATCGGAGTAGGTGCGGCCGGCGGCGTGCTGATGACCAAAGGCAATGACATCAAACTTGCCCCGGGAACTATCCTGCGCGTACGCTTCGAGCGCGATATAAGTTTGCCGGCAACCGAACCCAGTCGCGAAGAGCGGAATCAAGATCGGTAAGCGCCACAAACAGTTTTCAGTTTTCAGTTTTCAGCGATATCTCGCCCCCGCTGAAAACTGAAAACTGAAAACTGAAAACTGTTTTTCTCTTCCCTCACCACTGACTTCCTTCGACCAAATCAATCTCGAAATCATTCGACAGCTCGCCCTCGTGCCACACGCAGACATTTGTTTTTCCAAGATCCAGTCCCGGTGGCACCGGCACATTGATCTGCGTCAAGCCTGCGTGTTGCGGATTGCCTGATGGGCCAACATAGATCGGATGAATGCCGAACCCTCCCATTTCAACACGCACTTCCCAGCGTCTTGCCTGCGGCGGCAATCCTGCAGCCAAAATCATTAAAAAAGCGTGGCGGCCACGGCGTGGGAAACGGTAGTCAATCGTCACTGCGTTGAGCACATCCCGAATACGCACGTCCGCAGAAACAGTCTCAGGTTTATCATCCCACCGGCGATGAGCCTTTATTGTCGCGCGCGTCGGTTCACGGCGTAAAATCTCAACGCGAGCGAACCCTGCTGAGCGTGTCAGCCGCGTCAGACATTCGAGATTGGGCCCCCACCAGTTGTCATATTGTCCGCCGAGTTCATCGAATTCATAGTATTCCATCACGGGATGCTCGGTTGGAAAAACGTTGTCGATCACGTGGGATTCGATGACGGCGAAATCGCGCGTTACTTCGCAGACCTGTTCGAGCGCGAGAAGCGGATGGCGCAGGTGATAGAGCACGCCTAGAAAGAAGACGATGTCGAATGAGCCGAGCCTGGCTCTAGTGACCTCATAGACGTTTAGATCATGGAATTCGACCTTCGACCTCAAAGCCTCGCGGGCTTTAAAAAAATTCTCGGGCCGCCAGCAGTCGACCGCGACGACTTCTGCGCCGTGTTTTTCCGCCTCGAAGCTGTAAAAGCCGTCCCAGCAACCGATGTCGAGCAGTCTCCTCCCGCTCAAATCTTGAGGCAGATCAAAGCGGGAGTAGTTGTCACATAACTCTTCGAGTTTGTGCACACCAGCTGTGACGTGGCCCTCTCCTAAATCAATGCTGTGCCACCAGGCACCGGAAAGTAGTTCGGAGTGCTGAGCGGCAGCAATACCATCAATATCTTCACGGATTTTCTCAATGCTCATTTCTAGTTACAATTGTTTTCATGGAATTGAATTTAAAGAACTGTGCGGGTATCTTCTTATCTTATGCGAATTGCCCTTGACGCTATCCCATTGGTCGCGGCAAAAACCGGGATTGGGCATTATACGGATGCACTGGCGGAGTGGCTAGCGCGGGTTCACAAAGAACATCAATACGAGCTCATCTCGCCTTTCGATTTCACTTTCGATGCCTGCAACGGTAAGCCGCCAAACCTGAGTAAACGTTTCTTCCCTGTACGCTCAGTCTTTCGTAAATGGTGGCTCGTCGGTCTGCCTGCGATGTTACAAATTTCGCCCCTGGACGTTTTCCATGGCACGAATTATTGTATCCCCGTTTTTGCGCCATGCCCCACAGTAGTGACATTTCATGATATGTCACTGCTCGCGCAATCGAACACACATGAAGCAGCAAATGTCACGCGAGGCAAGCGCCGGATTCCGATCATGGCTCGACGCGCTTCAATGATCATTGCGCCGAGCGAATGGACAAAGAATGAGATCATCAAATATCTCGGCATTCGTCCTGAAAAGATCCGCGTGATTTATGAAGCGGCGCGCGAAAAGATGGGGCCTCTGCCGCTGTCCGCATGTCAGAGAGTGATTGAAAGACATCAAATCAGGCGGCCCTATCTGCTCTATGTCGGCACAATCGAGCCGCGAAAAAATCTGCTCACACTGATTCGCGCTTATGATGAATTGCTCAAAACCTCGTCGCATCGTCCGCAATTGGTTCTGTGTGGCGGGCGAGGCTGGCTCGAAGGCGATGTGTTCAAGCTTGTCGAAGAGCTCAGGCTGCAAGACCAGGTGCGGTTCACCGGTTACATCGAAGACGCTGAATTGCCCGCGCTCTATTCAGCTGCGGAAGTTTTCATCTATCCATCGTTGTATGAAGGCTTCGGTCTACCGCCGCTTGAAGCGATGGCCTGCGGCACTCCGGTGATCTCCAGTAACTCCTCGAGCCTGCCCGAGGTCGTCTCCGGAGCGGGGCTTATGCATGACCCGAACGACTACCGCGCGCTGACAGAATCTATTGTCAAGTTTCTTGAAGACGCCGCGACGCGCGATTATTTCAAATGTGCCGGTCTGGAACAGGCTTCGCGTTTCTCGTGGGAACGCGCCGCGCGCGAAACCCAGGCCATCTACAACGAAGTTTTCGAAAAATGGAGGAAGAAGTAAAGAGATGCTAGATGCTATAGCATGCAACATCTATAGCCTTTAAGAAAAAGATTTTTCGCACTCAGCCCGCGGTAGCGGGCGCAAGAGTGTAGCCCCGGGTGAAGCGAAGCGGAACCCGGGGTTAACGA
>JAKEHZ010000053.1 GCA_022614735.1 Acidobacteriota bacterium
AACCGGATCGTTCGCCCTGGCCCTGGGGTTGACTGGCGGAGTTCTGATCGTTGGAATTCTTGCTTACATCTTCTTCGTCTCCGAAAAAGTGGAAGTAAAAAGCTCTTCCGCATAGTAGGGAGAGAGCATACGAAACAAACGAAGTTTCATCATCCGGTTAAGAGTTTCAACACAAAGGGTCAAAGGGTCAATGGGTCAAAGAAGAAATAAATCAAGCCTTTATCCACCCTTTGACCCTTTGACCCTTTGACCCTTTGTGTTGAAACTCTTAACCGGATGATGAAACTTCGTTTGTTTCGTATGCTCTCTTTTTTGAACTCACAACTTCCTCAATCTCACATGTTGAACGGAGTGATCAGCGCCTTTCTCCAGAATCAAATCCGCCCGTGTCCGAGTCGGTAGGATATTTTCTCGCAAGTTCACGCCATTAATCTCATTCCAGATCCTCGATGCCGTCTCCCGCGCTTCATCATCAGACAAGCTTGCGTAGCGATGGAAGTATGAAGCCGGGTCACGGAATGCAGTGCGGCGCAAAGTCAGGAAACGATCAACATACCATTGTTTGACGTGCTGCTCTTCTGCGTCTACATAGATTGAAAAATCGAAATAGTCTGAAACGAATACCGGTGAGCGATCTGCGCTCCCGACCCCGGTCTGCAAAACGTTCAAGCCTTCCAGGATCACGATGTCCGGCTGTCTGACAGTCTGAACTTGATCAGAGAGAATGTCATAAGCGAGATGAGAATAGACCGGGCCTGAAACTTCAGGTTCTCCCGATTTCACATCGGCGACGAAGCTTACCAGACGGCGCCGATCGTAGCTCTCCGGAAAGCCTTTGCGTTTCATGAGCCCACGCGCTTCGAGCACGGCGTTAGGGTAGAGAAATCCGTCGGTCGTGATCAGATCGACCTTCGGATGATTGGGCCAGCGAGCCAGCAGCGCTTGCAGGATGCGGGCCGTGGTGCTTTTGCCGACTGCAACACTGCCTGCGATGCCAATGATATAAGGCACTTTCGCGGTTGAATTGCCCAGGAAAGTGTGAGTCGCCCTGTGCAGGCTTTGAGTCGCTGCGACGTAGAGATTCAACAGTCGCGAAAACGGCAGAAAAACCTCTTCCACTTCTTGCAGAGAGATGCTTTCATTGATGCCGCGTAATTTTTCCAGGTCATCTTCAGTTAGCGTCAGCGGAGTCGAATTGCGCAGACGGCTCCATTCGTCGCGAGAAAAGTCGATATATGGTGAGAGGGGCATAACGAGATTTGAGATTTGAGATTTGAAATGCAGAGAGAATACGAAACAAACGAAAATAACGAAACAAACGAAAATTCTCTAGGATTTTTTCGTTTGTTTCGTTATTTTCGTTTGTTTCGTATTCTCTCCAAGCTTTTCAATCTCTTTAAATTCCTGTTATTCGGATTCCTGTGTGCGCTTTGTAGCGAATGTTGATGCCGATGAGCAATGCCGTCATCGCCTCGACCGTGCGCGAGTTGGCCAGCGCGCCGCCATCGAGATAACGACAACCCGGGATTGCCTCAATCAGTGGCCTCACCCGCTCTTTCGCGCTTTTGCTGTCGCCACAGACAATAATATCGCATTCTACTTCGTGATTGAGATCTTCCAACCAAACGGCTCCCACATTATGAAAGGCCGAGACGACTTGTACACCTTCGGGCGCAAGCTCTGCGCACTGTTCCGCCGCCGATCCGGCCCACACTCCGAGCGTGCGTGTCGGTTTGCCGCCGACTGCAGGCTCCAGAGGCACCGTGACATCGATGAGCACCGAACCGGGTTGAAGTCTCTCGCTGATCTCCTTCATCGTAGAAATTTGAGCGGCGAAGGGAACAGTCAGCACAATGATCGATGCATTAGCTGCCGCTTCGGCATTGATCAGACCACCGATTGTGGTATTTTCAACCCCCTGGCTTCTGAGTGTCGCATAGATCTCTTCTGCTGCGGTCTGGGCGCGCTCCGCGTTGCGGGATCCAATGGTGATTGTGTAGCCCGCGCGTGACCATCTGAGCGCGAGTCCTTTGCCCTGATCGCCTGTCCCGCCGATAATAGCTATGTGTTCTTTGGACATAATCGGATTGTAACATTCCCCCACATAACCAAACTATTGAAGAAAACGAAATGAGAGAAGTGAGAGAGAGAAGATACATCAATGTTTTAAAAGTCTCGTTCACAAATAATCTTAAACAATTGCGGGAGTGGGTTGCAGATCAATTCGCGCCGGATGAAGCAAAAGTTAATTGGCGAGCGCTGGCAAAAACTTTTCTTAAACTTGGTGCTACAGGTTTCGGTGGCGGTGTCGCAGTGATAGCGCAGGTCCGCCGTCTAGTTGTGCGTGAGCGCCGCTGGCTTTCGGAAGAAGAATTTCTCGACGCCGTCTCGCTCGCGCAAAGCCTGCCAGGCGCCAATGCCGCAAATGCCATTACCTACGTTGGTCTCAAACTTGGCGGCATCCGCGGGGCAATCGTTTCGGTTTCGAGTTTCATCCTGCCCTCTTTCTTCATGATGATCGGGCTAACCATTGCTCACGGCTATTTGCAGAACTTGCCTGATGCGCAGCGCGTCTTTCAGGGATTTAATGCCGCAGTCGTCGGGTTGATCGCCGCAACCATAACGCGGCTTGGAAAAACGGCCGTCCAGCAGCAGTGGCACCTCGAATTGGGGGTCGCGGTCGCATTTATGCTGATCTTTACGAACACGACAGTTGTCGAGGTAGTGCTGATAGCTGGTCTGACCGGAGTCTTCATCAATACATATAAAACGCGCGTTCGCCAGCGTGTACGCCAGCGCCTTCGCAAGGAGCGCCAGACCAGCGTCCGCTCGATCGCCGCTGAGCAGCAAGCTCGCCAGCAAGCTGCCGAAATGATTGAAAACCCGGATGAACTCACGAGCGATTACAAAGTCGAAGTATCTCTGCCTGATAAAGGCTCTTCTGAAGCAGAGGAGAATGAGGCTGAGCGGAAGGGAGAAAGCGAAGAACGACCCTTTACTCCTGTTGCCGGGAAAGCAGGGGTTACCGGCAAACTTCATTCATTTGCGCCGATTTTTCTGATCTTGCTCTTCGCCTGGCCCGTGCTCTCGAAACTGGTGACTGTCTGGCAGTTGGTGACGATCTTCCTGCGCATCGGAACGGTCACCTTCGGCGGGGGGTTCGTCATGATACCGCAGATCGAAACCGATGTCGTTGATACGTACCGCTGGATGGATCGACAAGCTTTTGCCGACGGAATAGCATTCGGACAGATCACACCTGGACCCGTCTTGATTACATCGACCTTCATCGGATACAAGGTTGCCGGTATCATCGGTGCGATTGCAACGACGATAGCCGCTTTTCTGCCATCCTTTGTCATGACAGTGATCGCCGGCACATCGATCAATCGCTTTCGCACCAACTTCTTTTTTCAGGCATTCCTCGCTGGTGTCGCCCCTGCGGTCGTCGGAATGCTTGCGGCAGCTGGCGTGAGTTTGGCGAAGAATGGCTTGAACACGTCGCTCAGTTATGGCGTTGCGACGCTGGCGTTTCTACTCATGCTGCGCGCGAAACTGAACCCGGTGGTGATCATCTTTGGTTGCGGTTTGTTACAGTGGGCGGTTTCGCGTGGATTGATCAGCTGGCTTCACCTTTGATTGCGAATTGCGGAGGGGAGAATACGAAACAGACGAAAAACAGTTTTCAGTTTTCAGTTTTCAGTGGTAATTTGCCCCAACTGAAAACTGAAAACTGTTTTCGTCTGTTTCGTATTCTCTTTTGTTTACCATCGAACAATGGAATTGAAACTCAAATGCTGTACTATTCGCTCGTGGCGGTCCGGCGACGAAGAATCGCTCGTCCGTCATGCGAACAATTACAAGATCTGGCGTAATGTGCGTGACCGATTCCCGCATCCATACACTATGCAAGACGCGCGCGCCTGGATTGAGCACGCAAGGTATGAGGAGCCAAAGACGAATTTTGCGATCGTCGTTGATGGCGCTGCAGTCGGTGGGATCGGGTTGGTTTTGCAGACAGACATCTATCGCCGTTCGGCTGAGATCGGTTACTGGCTCGGCGAAGAATTCTGGGGGCGCGGTATTGCCAGTGAAGCCGTACGCACATTCACCGAGTGGGCTTTCGACAATTTTGACCTCTGCCGGATCTATGCCGGTGTGTTGGAATGGAACCCCGCATCGATGCGTGTGCTCGAAAAAGCAGGCTTTCAATTCGAAGCCAGATTGCGAAAGGGAGTAACGAAGGAAGGCAAGACGATGGATGATTTCCTTTACTCGGTTGTCCGCGAATAAATTCTGCAATAGGATCCACTAAACCTATGCCTGACGACATTTCACAACAATACCTTGAAAACGCCCTGGCGGAGTTTCGCCAACTCAAACGGCTCGGCGATCGTGCTCTGGAACAACTCGATGAAGCGCAGTTCTTCATCGCGCTCGACCCCGAAAGCAACAGCATTGCAATCATCGTCAAGCATCTGGCGGGGAATATGCGCTCGAGATGGATGGATTTTTTGACTTCTGACGGCGAAAAACCGGATCGCCATCGCGATCAGGAGTTCATCATTGATTCAAGCACGACTCGCGATCAGGTGATGCAGTGGTGGGAGGGTGGCTGGCAGTATCTCTTCAACGCGCTCGAGCCGCTTAATCCGGAAGACCTCATGCGAACTGTTATGATCCGCTTGGAACCGCATACAATCGTTCAAGCTATCAGTCGTCAATTGACGCATTACGCCTCGCACGTGGGCCAGGTTGTGTTTTTAGCGAAGCATCTGAAATCATCCGAATGGAAAACGCTCAGTGTGCCGCGCGGGCAGTCTGAACAGTTCAATCAGAAGATGATCGAAAGGTCAAAGACCTCATCTAAGAAGACGACATGAAAGCATGAAAAACAGTTTTCAGTTTTCAGTTTTCAGTTCGCGTTTCAACGAGAGCTGAAAACTGAAAACTGAAATCTGAAAACTGTTTTTCCAAGGAGCAAAGAACAATGAGTGAACTTGTATCACTGACCAGAGATGGTGAGATCGGAATCATCACAGTCAACAACCCGCCCGTCAACGCGCTCAGCCCCGGCGTGCCGGAGGGCATCGCAGCGGCCATCAAGCAGGTGAAAACCGACGATTCACTCAAAGGCGCAGTGCTGATCGGCGCAGGCAAGACTTTCATTGCCGGAGCCGACATACGTGAATTCGGAAAGATAACTTCCGGTGAGCGCAAAGCAGGTATTGACTTCCTGGGCGTGCTGCTGGCGATCGAGGATTGTCCGAAGCCAGTCGTAGCTGCGATCCACGGCACTGCATTTGGCGGTGGACTTGAAGTCGCGATGGCATTTCATTACCGCGTCGCTGTGCCCTCGGCGCAAGTTGGCCAGCCGGAAGTCAAACTCGGCCTGATCCCCGGGGCCGCCGGCACGCAACGTCTGCCGCGACTGGCAGGCGTCGATAAAGCCGTGCGGATGTGCGCTGACGGGAATCCGGTCGGTGCGAAGGAAGCGTTCGAGTATGGGATAGTTGATCGCATTATCGAAGGAGATTTGTTGCAAGGAGCTATTGCATTCCTGCGCGAAAAAATTGCGTCAGGTGAAAAGCCGCCAAAGACCCGCGAGCGAGACGACAAGCTCGGCGATGACGCAAGCAATGTAATGGCATTTATCGTCGCGCGAGAGCAGGCCATGAAAACGGCGCGCGGGATGATGGCGCCGCTTGCGGCAATTGATGCAGTTGAAGCCGCAACCTTGTATTCATTCGAAGAAGGCTGCGCGCGTGAAGCCAGGCTGTTCAAAGAATGTCTCTTCTCCGAGCAATCGAAGGCCCTCATCCATGTCTTCTTCGGCGAACGTGAGGTCTCAAAGATTCCTGACATCCCGAGAGACACGAAGATGTTTGAAATCAAAAAAGCCGCCGTCCTCGGCGCAGGCACGATGGGTGGGGGCATTGCGATGAATTACGCGAACGCCGGTATCCCGGTCATCGTCAAGGAGACACAACAGGAAGCGCTTGATCGAGGAATGGCGACGATCCGAAAGAACTATGAAAACTCGGTCAAGAAAGGCCGCTTCAGCCGGGAAGAGATGGAGAGCCGGATGGCATTGATCTCTCCGACGCTCAGCTACGATGGCCTCGAAGATGTCGACATCGTAACCGAAGCTGTCTTTGAGGGAATGGAGTTGAAGAAGCAGGTCTTCGCAGAACTCGACAAGATTTGCAAGCCCGGCGCGATCCTCGCTTCCAACACTTCGACATTGAACATTGATGAAATTGCTCGAGCGACATCACGACCTGAATTTGTCATTGGCCATCATTTCTTCAGTCCGGCGAATGTTATGCGACTACTCGAAATGGTGCGTGGTCGAGCGACGAACAAGGAGGTTATTGCAACTTCGATGGCCCTGGCGAAACGGTTGAAGAAAGTCGGCGTACTTGTCGGCAATTGTTATGGCTTCGTCGGTAACCGCATGCTGCACCAGTATGGACGCGAAGCGCAGTTTCTGGTCGAAGAAGGGGCAAAACCGCAGGAAGTGGATGGCGCGCTTTACAAACTCGGAATGGCGATGGGGCCACTAGCTGTGGGTGATCTGGCGGGGCTTGATGTTGGCTGGCGAATTCGCAAAGAGCATAAACATCTCGAGAAACCTGGCGTACGCAAACCCCTCCTCGCCGATCGTCTGTGCGAGATGGGACGCTTCGGGCAAAAGACCGGTGCGGGCTGGTACAAGTACGACGAGAACCGCAAGCCGATTCCCGATCCCGAAGTCGAAAAGCTGATCGAGCAGATCGCCGCCGAAGCAGGTATCAAGCGTCACGCGATCAGCGAAGAAGAGATCATTGAGCGCACTCAGTATGCGTTGATTAACGAAGGCGCGAAGATTCTGGAAGAGGGGATTGCACTGCGGGCTGTCGACATTGACATCATCTATGTTAACGGCTATGGCTATCCGGCGTGGCGTGGCGGCCCGATGTGGTACGCAGACACGATAGGATTGAAGAAAGTCTACGAGCGCGTCCGCCAATTCAATGAAGAGCAGGGTGAGTTATGGACTCCTGCGCCGCTGCTGAAGAAACTGGCGGAAGAGGGTAAGACGTTCGCTGATTACGATAAAGATAATCAGTAGGAGCCTTTTCAATGGAGATTGCCATTCTATTATTCGACCGATTGACGGCGCTCGACGCCGTCGGCCCCTACGAAGTGTTGAGTCGTATGCCTGACTCAACAGTGAAATTCGTGGCGAATGAACCCGGGCCAAAACGCAACGAACGGGGCAGCCTGGCGCTGGTGGCCGATTATCCGCTCGATCAAGTTTCTCGACCTGACATCATAGTCGTTCCTGGTGGGCCGGGACAGTCGGACTTGATGAATGACGAGCCGGTCTTGAATTGGATTCGGCAGGCGCACGAAACTTCGCGCTGGACGACTTCGGTCTGCACAGGCTCACTGATTTTAGGCGCAGCTGGATTGCTCAAGGGGTTGAAAGCCACGAGCCACTGGCTGGCTTACGATGTGTTGCGTTCGCTGGGGGCAGAGCCAACGCCTGAGCGCGTCGTGATCGAAGGCAAGATTATCACGGCCGCGGGAGTTTCAGCTGGCATTGATATGGCATTGACGCTGGTTGCGCGCGAATGTGGTGATAAATTCGCGCAGGCGACTCAGCTCGCGATAGAATACGATCCCCAGCCGCCATTTGATACGGGCTCGCCGGAGAAAGCCCCGGCGGAGATTGTTGAAGGTATACGCAGTCGCAGCAGGTTTGCCATGCAGGGCGGGGAAGAGAGAATACGAAACAAACGAAAATAACGAAACAAACGAAAAAGAGAAATCAAAAGGCAAAAGGCAAAAATCAAAAGGCAAAAGTGTGGAACTCTTTTTATTCACCTTTTTGCCCGTAACCGAACTGCCTGGATAAAAAAGAGAAAGTGCCGACCTTTTGCCTTTTGATTTTTGCCTTTTGCCTTTTGATTTCTCTTTTTCGTTTGTTTCGTATTCTCTCTTCCTCTCTATAACTGCATAATGAGAAAGGGAAAAATATATGAGAGAAGCTGTAGTTGTTGCCAGTTCGCGCACACCACTCGCCAAATCCTTCCGCGGTTCACTCAATCTGACTCGACCCGATGATCAGTTCGCCCATTGCATCAGAGATGTGCTGCGCAAAGTGCCGCAGGTTGACCGAACGGAGATCGAAGACGTGATCACCGGCTGCGGTTATCCGGCGGGCGCCCAGGGCTCGAACGTTGCGCGTGTGGCTTCTTTGCTCGCGGGTCTGCCGGTCTCAGTCGCAGGAACTACAGTTAATCGTTTCTGCTCTTCCGGTCTGCAGGCGATTGCCATGGCGGCGCATCAGATCGTCACCGAGGGCGCGGATGTGGCGATCGGCGGCGGAGTTGAAAGCATCACAATGATGGAGCGCAACAATAAGCCGAATCCCTGGGTGCAGGAGCATTTTCCGGGAGTTTATATGGTGATGGGAGACACAGCCGAAGTAGTCGCCAAACGATATAAGATCAACCGCGAAGCCCAGGACAAATATGCGCTATCCAGTCAGCAACGCACGGCGCGGGCGCAGGTCGAGGGATTTTTCAACGGAGAGATCGCGTCGATGGAAGTCACTCGTGGTGTTGTGGACAAAAAGACCGGTGAGATCATCGGCAGGGAAGAATATTTTTTAGAGAAAGACGAATGCAATCGTCCCGACACCACTCTCGAGGGACTGCTTGCCCTGAAACCACACTTCGACCAACAAAGCGGGCAGGGCACGGTGACAGCAGGCAATACGTCACAATTGTCCGACGGAGCATCGGCAACTCTGCTCATGTCCCGTGAACGCGCGGAACAGTTGGGTGTTAAACCGAAACTGATCTTTCGTGGATTTGCAGTCGCCGGATGTGAGCCTGACGAAATGGGAATCGGGCCTGTGTTCGCTGTGCCGAAGTTGCTCAAACGCCACGGTCTGAAGATCGATGAGATTGACTTATGGGAGCTGAACGAAGCCTTTGCCGTGCAGGTCATCTATTGCCGCGACCGCCTGGGGATCGATCCGGAGAAGCTCAACGTCAATGGAGGATCGATCTCGATTGGCCATCCGTTCGGGATGACCGGATCGAGACTTGTGGGCACATTGGCCAATGAGATGCAAAGGCGTAAAGCGAAATATGGGGTGGTGACGATGTGCATTGGCGGTGGGCAGGGAGCTGCCGGTTTGTTTGAAGCGTGCATTTAGCGTACCAACCCTGATGTCAGGACACAATTTCAAAGTCAGGTTTCAGAACGTAAGGCAAGGTGGAATACAAAAAGGACAAAAAGTGCAAAAAAGGCAAAAGGGCCAAGAATTTTTGGCTTTTTTGCTCTCTTTGCCTTTTTTGTATTCCAATTTCATTCACGTGAATGAGGCTGGCTTTGTAAAAGTGTCCCGACATCAGGTACCAATCCTAAAATACAGACTTCATCAACCACTGTGAGCATGAAAGGGCACTTAATTTGCCCCCCTCACCGCTTTTGTTAATGCCCCGCTCTCGGTAAGCACCTGCTCCAGGCGTTCACGATTTGCTGCGCTCATCGGCACGAGCGGCAAGCGATAAACTTCTTCGACCATCCCGATCATCGCCAATGAGGCCTTCACCGGAATCGGATTGCTTTCAATGAACATCACTTTGAAGACCGGCGTGAGTTGCCGGTTCATTTGACGCGCCTCGTCGAAACGGCCTTCTATGCAGGCATGGCACAGATCGCTCACCATCTTCGGCAACAAGTTGGAAGCTACTGAGATCACACCGGCTCCGCCAAGCGCGGCAACGGGCAAGACCACACTGTCATCTCCTGCAAAGATCTTGAATGATTCGTCGACCAGCGAGGCGATTTCACCTATCTGCGAGATATTACCCGAGGCTTCCTTGATGCCGATAATCGGTTTCCAATGAGCCAATCGAGCCACTGTCGCCGGCTCCAGATTGCAGCCGGTTCGTCCCGGGACGTTGTAGAGAATGACCGGCAGCGAGCTGGCTTCGGCAATTGCGCGATAATGTTGGAACAAACCTTCCTGCGTCGGTTTGTTGTAATAAGGCGTGACTGACAGGATCGCGTCGGCGCCGAGCTTGGTGTAGCGATGGATCTTTTCGATCACCTCGCGTGTGTTATAGCCTCCTGCGCCGGTTACGACCGGCGTACGCCCGGCCGCTGTTTCTATCGTTATTTCAATGACCCGCTCCTGCTCATCTTCGGTCATCGTCGCGCTTTCGCCGGTCGTGCCGCACGCTACCAGGAAATCGATCCCGCCATCGATTTGAAATTCGATCAGACGTCGCAACGCGGCTTCGTCAATCGATTCGTCGCGTTTGAACGGCGTAATGAGAGCAGTTCCACAGCCTCTTAATGTTTTAGGTTGTTGATTCGAATTCGCCATAATGCCTTCCATTTTCAGTCTAAAAGCTCAAAGAGTAATTCGGGAAATTCGTAGACTCCACCTTTGCCAATGATCAATTCGGCCGCCAGTAAAGCGCCCGCAGCAAAACCTTCGCGGTTGCGTGCCGTGTGTGTGAGCATGATCGTGTCCGCTTCTGAATCGAACCCGACTTCATGCGTTCCCGGCACAGAGCCGGCGCGAATGCTCACTGCTTCCGGAGTTTTGTCGCCATAACTTTCACGCATCAAGTTGGCAATGACAAGAGCCGAGCCTGATGGCGCATCTTTTTTGAGTTTGTGATGGTATTCGATGAGAAACGGGTCGTATTCGCTGTAGCGCGCAAAGATCGCCGCCGCATCTCGTGCGATTTTGAAGAAGATGTTCATCCCAACGGAAAAGTTCGCGCTATAAACGAGTGCGCCGTTATGTTGTCCAACGAAACTTCTGATCTCATCAAGCCGGGTATACCATCCGGTCGTTCCGACAACAACCGGCACATGCAATGCAACCAGACGGCCAATGTTCACGACTGCTGTGTCCGGCGTCGAAAATTCGATCGCCACATCAATGCCAGACAGGCTTTCGGGGGTCAGCCCGGCCCCGTCGATGTTGTTGTCAATATCAAAGCGCGCAGCGATTTCGTGGCCTCGCCGAGCAGCGAGGCGCTCAATCATTCGCCCCATTTTGCCGTAGCCAACAATCGCTATCTTCATGATTGATTTTCCTCACCGTTGTGACGCCGGGAGGGAAATGTTCGGGCTATCCTGGTGCGCCGGCCTGCCTCACGGATGGGGCATCAAACGTCTCCGCATCGAACTCGCTGAAAAATTCTTGATGCAGCCCCTTGACCGCTTGTTCGACATCGGTCCCATTGACGATGAAGCTGACGTTAATCGCTGAAGCGCCGTGCGAGATCATCGAGACGTTGATCTGTTTGATGCTCGAAAAGATTCTTGCCGCAATACCGGGGGTGAATTTCAGGTTTTCACCAACCAGACAGATTAAAGCCTGGTCACGCTCGACCACGACATCTCCGAACTCTTGCAAGTCTGCGATGATCTGATCGAGACGGCGTGTATCGTCGAGCGTCATCGAAACGCTGACTTCAGAAGTTGCAACCATATCAACCGAAGTTTCGTGCTTGTTGAAGACTTCGAAGAGGCGCGCCAGAAATCCATGCGCCATGAGCATCCGATCCGATGCGACGTTGATTATACTGATGCCGCGTTTGAAGGCGATAGCTTTGAGCAGCGCGTTTGAAGGAGGAGAATGGCGCACAATCGCCGTGCCAGCAGTTTCAGGGCGGCGCGAATTGCAGACGCGCACAGGAATGTCTTTCACCATCGCAGGCAGCAACGTGCTCGGATGTAGAACCTTCGCGCCGAAATAGGCCAATTCTGCAGCCTCGGCAAACGAGATGACTTTGACCTTTACTGTTTCCGGGACAATGCGCGGATCGGTCGTCATAATTCCGTCAACATCGGTCCAGATTTGAATCTCTTCAGCGTCGAGGGCTGCGCCGATGATTGAGGCTGAATAATCCGACCCTCCGCGGCCAATTGTCGTCGTCACGACACCAGCAGTTGACCCAATGAACCCCTGTGTGACCGGCACTCCGCCCTCAGACAGCGCTCGGGTGAAGAGCGATTTAAGCTCCGGATTTGCAGTATCGAACCGGACCACCGCGCGAGTGAAATCGTCGTTGGTTTGCATCGCAGGTCGGACATCGACCCACACCCCATCTATTCCTTCAGCGCGCATAGCCGCGGCGACGATGAGCGATGAGAGCAACTCGCCGTTTGACGATATTGCGTCGGATGATCGCGGAGTTAGCTGGCCCGCTTTGTCGATCTCTACCAGGACTGAACAGATATCGTCAAAACGTTTGTTCAATGCCTTGCGCAATGAACCTATTTCATCAGGGAGGGTCAGCTGACTCGCGGTGTTGAAGTGATGCGCAGAGATTGTTTCAAGCTTGTAATACGCAGCGCCGAGCTCACCCGTAGCTGCGAGTCGCGCACATTCCAGCAATGCATTGGTTGTCTTACCCATCGCTGAAACGACGACGACGGGGTGACGATCTAATTGGGTACGAACGACGGAGACCAGACGACTAATCGCGGTTGCATCTTCGACCGAGGAGCCGCCGAATTTCATCACAATCATATCTGTCTTCACCTTTCTCTCGATATTTCCTGCGCCCTTTAGCTGAAAATAAAAATGGGTTAGCAAGTGGAATGTCTGCTAACCCTGGTCTTAATTGCACACCAGACGGTCGTGCCTGGCAATGAATTGCTGACTATGGTTACCGAGAGCACTCCAACGCCCGACAATTCGGATGAGCGATGACAGCCTCAGGGATTTAGCCCTGATAGCCAGCCAATGCGACTGCGAAGTTTCGCATCGACTTCGGCGGCTCGTCCCTTTCGCTCATCGCCTCTCAAGCCTTCGCGCACTCGAATGAGTTACTATTGAAAGCCGCGCCTCTACTCGATACAACTATGAAAGAACATTTATAAAAAGAAGCGTGATTCTGCCGGATGAGATGTTTCGTGTCAAGCTAAGAAGAGAATACGAAACAGACGAAAAAGGTTGGGGGTTGGGGGCTGGGGGTTGGGGATTGGGGATGATAACTTGATGAACTCTTTTGACCTCCTCGCCCTTTCACCCCTACACCCCAGCCCCCAGCCCCCAACCCCCAACCCCCAATCTTTTTCGTTTGTTTCGTATTCTCTCTTCATCTCGTGGAGGATCTGATGATGAACGATCGATTCATATGGCTGGAAGTAAAAATCGAATACCGTGAAATAAGGGAGTCCGGAAAGGGCGAGGAGCTGCGCTGGCTGGTCAACCGCGAAACGATTTTAAATACCGCGACTGGCCAAAGACACACGCGCTCGACTTTACGGCATCCCGGTATCTGCGTCGTGGTCCCATTTCTTGATAACGATCACATTGTGTTGATGCATCAATACCGTTATGCAGCGAATGAAGTCTTATGGGAGCTTCCCGCCGGGACGCTCGAGGGACGAGAGGAGAATTCGCGGATGATTCCGACTGAAACTCCCGAACAATGCGCCGCGCGGGAGTTGCTCGAAGAAACAGGATACGAAACGGCTCAGCTAGAGAAAGTCTGCGAATGTTACGCGATGCCGGGCAGCAGCGATGAGCTCATCCACCTCTTCTTCGCGCGTGACTTGACCAAACACGAGCAATCACTAGACATCGGAGAGATGATCTATGAAGTGCGGCCTTTCAGATTGGGAGAGATCGAACTGATGATTACACGCCGCGAAATCCGCGACGCTAAGACACTGGTTGGCTTATTTTATGCGTTGTCTAAAGCGAAAGATCAGCGGTGAATCGTTTCGGGCTGAAAGGTCGAATGTTGAATGATGATTCACCACGCAGCACGAACTCGCTGATCGCTTTGGCCGTAATCGGAGTCAGCAGAATGCCATTGCGGTAATGGCCGGTAGCATATATTAGCCCACGGGTATGCGGGCTTTCACCGAGGACAGGCCAATCACCTTCGTCTTGTGCTGGGGTGGCTTTAGGACGCAAGCCGGCCCAGGTTTCAATCATTGCCTGTTCGGTCAAACCTGGCGCAATTTCGATAGCTCGTTGAATGATCGAATTGACGCCGCCTGCCGTCACCCGTTTGTCATAGCCCACGTGTTCGGTAGTCGAGCCCGCGATGAGATAGCCGCTGAGTCGGGGAACGAGGTAAGCGCGACATGAGTAGACGACGTGTTGTATCGGCGGGGCGGGCATTTCGATCGCTAACATTTGGCCACGGACAGGGACGATGTGAAAATCCTGACTCTCTACAGGCTCAAGATGCTGAGTTGACCAGCTTCCAGCCGCGATTATCACTGTATCTGTTCTAAGCTCATTGCGATGCGTTTTCACCCCCCGCACAGAGGACCCATCGAAGAGTAAAGAAGTTGCTTCGGTATGTGTCAGGAAGGTTACGTGCGACTTCTGCGCTGCCATTTCCAATGCCTTTGCCAGGCGGAGATTATTGACTTGATGATCATCCGGAAATTTGAGCGCCCACCGCAGCTTCTCATTGACGTGGGGTTCGAGTTTGCGTACACACTCCGCATTCAAACGCTTCACGTTCAGCCCGGCTCTATGCTGCCACTCCCAGCGGCGGTCAAGCTCCTCTTCATCCTCTTCGGTTAAAGCCAGATAGATAATACCTTCGGTGCGATATTCAATATCTATTCCTGAGGCATCGCGCAACTCGCGGGCGAAATCGGCGTACATTGCCCTACTGGCCATGCAAAGGCGGAAGAAGTCATCGGCTCGGTCGGCCTCAGCCAATGGCGACAGTATTCCTCCCGCTGCCCGGGAAGCTTCTACACCTACACTACCACGCTCAAGGACGGCGATGCGCATTCCCGCCTGGCCCAACCTCCAGGCAATCGAGCACCCGATGACACCGCCGCCGATGACGACAGCGTCGAATTGTTCGATGGATTCGATCATTGAAAAGCGATGTCGACTCCGGAGATCTCAGGCGGGACTTGGCGGAGTGTCTTCGGCTTCATCCTGCCGATGACGCTCGCGCATTCGGCGCGCATTTTCCAGGTGCCGGTCAGTCAACTCGATCTCTTCGTCAATCCATGTGGTAATCGAATCTCTGATTCCTCTAAGCACATCTTTCTTGAATGTCCCTATATCATCTGCGGTCTTCTCGGGCAGACTCGCGTAAAAAGAATCGACCAGATAGCTGAAAGGGTTGCATTCTGTCTGCTTCTCTGCCATTGCTCAGCTCCTCCGACCAATTGTTGATCAGTCTATTGAGTATGTTGCTGCGCATGTGTCCGTCTCCCAGACGCGCACTTTGTAAACCTGCACACGGTCGCTGTTGATCTGGCGGCCAACCGCGTGCAGGAAATAACCGGCCAATTCTTCCGCAGACGGATTGAGTTCCTTATCGAACGGCGGAAGATCATTGATGTTTTTGTGATCGAGATAATTGACCACTTTCCTCGTTGCGGCCTTGAGGTCTTTGAAATCAATCAGCAATCCGATGTCATTGAGTTCCTTGCCGCGCACGTAAACCTCAACTTTGTAATTGTGTCCGTGCGTGTTTTCGCATTTGCCCTGATAGCCGCGCAGCGCGTGCGCCGATGAGAAATCCATCTGGATCATTACTTCACGCATTGGCATTGATTCTTCCCTCCAAACCACGATGAAACGAGATTATAGCATACGGAGATGAGTTGAAAGTTCAAGGTTGAGAGTATAAATTTGTCGCCGCTTATGGAGAGGAAGAGGGAAAACGGAACAAACGGAAATAACGGAACAAACGGAAA
>JAKEHZ010000054.1 GCA_022614735.1 Acidobacteriota bacterium
AAGAGGGAAAACGGAACAAACGGAAATAACGGAACAAACGGAAATTCTCCAGGATTTTTCCGTTTGTTCCGTTATTTCCGTTTGTTCCGTTTTCCCTCTTCCTTCTTCTTGTTTTCCAACATTCTCCACAAATACCAGGATGCGACCGAGCAATAAGGCCGCCATCCACGCTCTTCCGCGACTTGCTCGATTTGCTGCGCTTGCGGGATATCATCGAATCCATAAGCGATTTGGATCGCTTTTCGGATGCCGAGGTCTCCCACCGGCAAGACATCCAATCGACCGAGCGAAAAGATCAAAAACATATGCACAGTCCATACACCTATCCCTTTGACACGTATGAGCATTTCGATGATCTCATCGTCACTCAATCGTGAGAACCTCGAGAGCCCGATCTCGCCCTCTTCAGTCTTCGCTGCAAGATCTTTGATAAAGGAGGCCTTTCCGTTGGACATTCCAGTGGCACGCAACTTTTCATGCGGCGTCACCAAAATCTGATGCGGTTTCGGGAATCGAGCAGGAGCATAAAGAGCCTTGAAACGGCTGATAATCGTATCTGCAACTTTGGTTGAGAGCTGCTGCGAGATGATCGCGTCAACCAGCGTCTCGAAATACCGTGTATGCGGACGCAGCAAACAGGGGCTGTGCTTTTTGATATACGGGCGTAAGACTGGATCGCGGCGTGAGAGATGAAGCTCCGCAGTTCGTATCGATTCCTGAAAAAGCTGCAACTTGTCGTTCGATTTCGGCACGTCCGGACCCTTTCAACTGTACTTCAACCATCTCGCCAGTTCCGGCAGCGTCGGGCGCTTGCCATACATGAGCACGCCGATGCGATAAATTTTCGCTGCTATCCAAACCACAGACAGAATAGTAATAATCAAGAGCGCGATCGAAAGAGCGATCTGCCACCACGGCGGCATCTGCAACCCGATCCGCAGAAACATGAGCACCGGGCTGAAGAATGGAATCATCGAAAGGACGATCGAAGCTGTCCCATTCGGATTCCGCATGACAAAAGTGGAGATCATAATCGGAATGACAATGGTCATTGTCACAGGTAGCTGCATTTGCTGGCCGTCATCTTCGTTCGAAACGATTGCGCCGACCATTGCGTAGAGTGTCCCGTAGAGGAAATATCCAAGCACAAAATAGACGACAAAGAAGATCAATTGAGCGACGGGAATTTTCGGCATCCTCTGCCAGTTGGCGGCGATGACAGGCAAAGCGGTAGCGGCGCTGATGATCAACCCGAAGATGGCCCAGACCAGATATTGTGTCAATCCAACCATTCCGATTCCGATCAGTTTGCCGAGCATCAAGTCAAACGGCCTGACCGAAGACAACAGCACCTCAATGATGCGCGATTGTTTCTCTTCTATCACACCGCGCATGACCATCACGCCGTAAATGAGAATCGTGATGTAGATGATCATGAGCAGGCCAAAGGAGAGAATGAACGTCTGTCCGCGCTCTCTTTCGCCGCGCGCATTACGAATATCGAGCCTGACGTCTCTGATCAGCTCGCGAACCTTATCTGTTTCCAATCCTGCCTGTGTCACGCGACGTTCAACAACAGCCCTGCTGATGCCATCGCTGATTTGCGAACGGCTGCCGAAATCCCCGACGTTTTTCGCATAATAAGTAATTCGATCTTGAGTGAGGACGTCTTTCGGCAGGATGAAGTAACCGTCAATCTCTCCGGCAGCTATCTGTCGATTGAGCTTCTGCTGGCGCTCCTCGAGGTTTTCTTGCGGGCCGACGATCTCGTGCTGCAAGGCGTAGCGGTCATCCATCGCTCTATCGGGCGCAAGTAGGTTCTCGATGCGATCGAATAAAACTTCATCGCCGGCCTGATCGAGAACTGCGATGCGGTAGTTTCCAGGCCCGCCCATTCGTGTCAGTAAGATGGGAACGACGGCGAATGACATCATCACCAATGGGCTGATTATTGTCCCGATGATGAAGCCTTTCGATTTCACCCTCGTCAGATACTCGCGCTTGATGATCGCTTTCAACTTGTCCATAAGCTTATTTGGAACGGTAATTACTTTGCCAATTCCTTGAGAAACTTGCGCGTGAATTTTGCCGCGCCTTTGCCACTGCCCAACTCCTGTTTCAATCTCTCCAGCTCTTCCGGCGTGTCGACATCGTACCAGACAGGCAGTGAGGCCAGGTTCAATCCGGCTTTGCGCGCGCGATCCCCTGTCGTCGTCAGCACGCTGTGTGTGCTCCACGGGATGTCTTTGAAGACCTCTTTATTGAGCTTCCGCATTCCGACCAGGTAATAACCCCCATCGTTCGCCGGGCCGATCACGAGATCATTTTCGCCAGTGAGGCTTTCAAAGGCCTCGAGCAAATACTCAGTGGGCAGCGTCGGGCTGTCCGCGCCGATCAGGACAACGGAACCGAACCCCAGTTCGAATAAATCTTCAAAGCAGTTGCACAAACGTTCACCCAGATCATCTCCGCGCTGCGAGAGCATGAGCGAGCCTTCTCGTTCGAGGATTTCAAAAGCCTCTTCCTCACCTTCAGGCGTGTAGCAGAGCACGAGAGAAAGCATCTCGCGCTCCTCCCATACCGCTTCCATCAAGGCGAAAGTATCACGTAGAAAATTGACGTAAAGATCTCTCGCTTCGGCCGGGCTCAGCATACCGATCAGACGTGTTTTGACCTCGCCCTCGCGCGGCGCTTTTGCCATCAAGACCAGGGCTTCTTTCAATACTAAATCTCCGGAGAGGAAAGAAGAGGAGAACGCGAAACACGCGAAATAAGCGAAACAAGCGAAAAGCCTTAGGATTTTTCGCGTGTTTCGCTTATTTCGCGTGTTTCGCGTTCTCTCTTCATCTCTTCACGCTCAATCCGCTTCGCTTCATCCCAGTGCTCGTCCATTTCAGCAAGCGAAGTATCAGTCCATTCTTTGCCCTTCTCATCGAGCCTCTTTTCGATGTGGCTGAATCGGCGACGGAATTTGCGATTCGTGCTCTTGAGTGCAGATTCCGGCTCGACCCCGTACCAGCGGGCGATATTGGCAATAACAAAAAGCAGATCGCCGATCTCTTCGGCAATCGCCCCCTGATCTCGCTCTTCCCGATTTACCTCTTCGCCCAATTCCCGAAGTTCCTCGGAGAGCTTGTTGAAGACCTCCTCGCCCTGCTTCCAGTCGAACCCGACGCGGGCTGCTTTGGTAGTCAGCAGAAAAGCCTCAAGCAAAGCAGGCAGCCTCGTCGAAGTGCCATCGAGGAGCGACTGTTTCTCATTATCTTCATTTTCCTCCGGCCGGCGTTCAGCGGCTTTAATCGCTTCCCAATTTGAGAGGACTTCGGCGGTGCTTATAACCTTCTGTTCGCCGAAGACGTGCGGATGCCGGCGTGTCATCTTTTCGTGAACGCGCGCAATCGACTGATGGACATCGAAATGATTGTGCTCGGCTCCGATCTGTCCATAAAAGACGATCTGGAAGAGTAAATCGCCGAGCTCATCACGCAGTTCGTTCCAATCTTCGGCTTCAGCCGCTTCGAGCACTTCATAAGCCTCTTCGAGCAACATCGGCCCAAGTGTGGCGTAAGTCTGCTCACGGTCCCATGGGCATCCATCATCCGCACGTAGGCGTGACATCATATCGACCAGATCCTGAAAGGTTCTCTCCGACTTCATTGATAATTAACAAACGGTAAGATTCAACGTTTAAAGCGGGGCACTATAACAAACCAATCATCAGCACAACAAGCAGCATCTTTACCAAAATGGCGTGTGAAAATTTTTCACGGAAACCGTCTAGAATAGTAACTTTTTTTCCAGTTGACTTGAGAAAGCCTACCGGTCAACTGCTTATGCTTTTGCTCAAGGTCACGACCAAAAACGTTTGCGATATTTAAGAATTTAAAGACTCTTCGTAAATTGAGAATCTTTTGTCTGTCGCTTTAGCATAGATTTTGCTTGTAAAACAAGTTCGTTTTTACAATAAACTCAATCAGATTAAATATCAGCTAGCTTACAGGACATTAAATTGTCCTCTGGGTACTGGATTTTTGAAGGAGGAAAGACATGCTTGCAACAACCCCCAATCGCAAACCGCAGCTTATCACTGCACCCACCGCGAAACGACGTTTGCTTCTGGTTTGCGATTCTGCCGAGCGTTTAGAGGACCTCAAGTCTTGCATTAGCGCTGCAGATTATGAAATAAATTTGGCCAGTTCCCTAAAAGAGCTACGCCGTGTATGCCTTGAACCACACGACCTGGTCGCGCTCGACGCCCGCCCCTCGCAAATTGAGATGATGCTCAGTCTGATCAGAGAGAGCGAGGGACATGCCGAGATACCGGTCTATGTTGATTATACGCGGATCGCCAAAGACCTCAGTCTTGCCGGAGTGCTGCCATATTATCGCGCAATGCCTTGCAATCGCGCGGAATTGTCCACACTGTTGAGCAAAGAGAAAGACACGAGCAATAAGCCTCACAGTCGTCGCATAATGCTTTAATAACTGCGCGATGTCGATTTGCGGTAGCTCCGCATTTAACCGTGGTGACCGACAAATGGAGGGACAGAGGATGACGGAACAAACGGAAATAACGGAACAAACGGAAAATTTTTAGGCTTTTTCCGTTTGTTCCGTTATTTCCGTTTGTTCCGTCATCCTCTGTCCCTCCATTTGTCGGTCACCACGGTTAAATGCGGAGCTACTCGATTTGCCAGTGCGCACCACGATAGGTAGAATCCCCCACGAATTTGTAATTCATGGAGGCGCATCTGGTCTGGTGACTGGCGCAGACTTCAAATCTGTTGGACCGGGGCGAGAGCTTCGGCCGGTCGGGTTCGATTCCCACACGCCTCCGCCATATATCTACACGGCAACCTATCCAGGTTGCTGTTGATCCACTAATGTGATCATTGCCGAAACAACAGCAACCTGGAAAAGTTGCTGTACATTTACTGAGGAGTGAGTGTGGGAACCCGACAAACACTGATCTTTTTGCCGCTTATTCTTTCTTTGAGTCTCCTCACCTGTCGCCAGCATTCGGAGTCAGAAACCAGCACGCAGAATTTGACCGACCGCGAACGCGATGGTCTCCTTGGACCAGTCAAAGCTGTTTTGACGGATGATGTGGTTCTCTTCGAACAAAAGGGCCAACTGTTCGAAACCCAGCAGGCATCGTCTGTTTCGTTTTACGACGAATCGGGCAAGCGTATTTTGCAGACTCCCTTTCGCGTGAATCTGCCGGGAGGCTATGCGACCACGGCACACGATCTGCTCTTCGATCCGCGCGCAAGAAATAAGGAGATCACTGAGCCTATCTCGAACAATGGCGGCAAGTGGGTCAAGGTTTACGATGAGAAAGGCAACGCGGTTGAACGCATCCGTTATGATGCAGACGGGAAATTAATCGAGAAGGGTACGATCAGCTACGAGTTCGATACACGCGGTAACTGGATAAAACGCACGCTCTCAAAAACAGGTGACCGAAGCGCGCCAACAGTTTCACAGCCTATCGAAGTGAGCAACAGGCATATCATCTATCTCGATTCCAGCGCGAAATCCTCAGGAGTGAATCCGGCCAAACTTCTACCGGAGGGCGCAAAGCAACTGAAGAGCCCGCTTCCCGCAAACGAGGCAACCATCTCCAGCGGGCGCTCACTCTTCAATCAAAAATGCATTTCCTGCCATGGGGAAAATGGCAAGGCGCAGACCGAGTTTGCTTCCGTCATGAATGTCAAACCTGAGGACCTGACAAGCCCGAATGTCCGCGCGTTGACTGAAGGCGAGATTTTTTCGGTCATCGGCAGCGGCAGCGGATCAAGCGGGATGCCCGCATTTAAAGGCCGCATCAGTGACGAGGCTCTGTGGCAGATAGCACTTTATGTGAAGCAGCTGTCAACCTCGCAAGCCACTGGAAGCCAAACTGACATCACCGCTTCCTCTCCTTCAACATCATCCCGGCCGTCCGCACCAGCTCCTGTGGTTGTCGAACGACGCTATCAACTCAAAGGCAAGGTAGTCCTGGTAGAGCCTCAGCTGAAGCAAGTCACAATCGAACACGAGGAGATTCAGGGCTATATGGGAGCGATGACGATGCCTTTCCCGCTTAAAGATGAAAAAATGCTCGAGAAGCTCAAGAAAGATGACCGCATTCAGGCGACGCTCATCGTGGATAGCAATGGGTGGAGATTGGTGAATGTGGTGATTAAATGAAGCTTGAGCATTAGTACTGCCATTCCACATTCTTTTTCAGTGATCCAAATTCCCGGATTACTTTCTCAGCAGAATAATTGGAAATGGAAAATGTGGAATGTGAAATGCGCTCTTCGCTTGACAACCTCCGGCCGCGTATCGTCAAATTCGCCCAAACAAACCCTACCAACAGCAGCTGGCAGCGATGAGTGTTTCCTGCCTGTTCGGTTAACGTAACAGAACCCACGGGGCAGCTTGTTCTGCCTCCCAACAAGGAGAGACTCCTATGAGACAAATCAGGCAACTCTTTTCATTACTGGCAATGGCCCTGGCTTTGTCCTTCATCGCGCCTGCAGCGATGTCGCAAGGCATTCGCGCGACGGTCACCGGGCGAGTCACCGATCCTTCAGGCGCAGTCGTGCCGAAGGCTAAAGTCACCATCATCAATATCGAAACTAACGAAATGCGTGTGGCTGAAACTACAGGGGAGGGCGATTACACCATTCCGCAGATTCCCCCGGGTGATTACACGCTGAGCATCGAACAAACCGGATTCAAGAAGGCCGTGCAACGCTTCACGCTGCAAACCGGCGAAGGGGTGCGCCTCGATGTCACGCTCACTACGGGCGCGGTTAGCGAACAGGTTGAGATCACCGCCGTCACCCCCGTCATCTCCGCTGAAGACACCTCTCTCGGAAATGTCGTGGATCAGAAGAAGATCGTCGAACTGCCCCTCAACGGGCGCGATTACCTGCAACTGGCGCAATTGCAGCCGAATGTGTTCGCGCCGGCGCAGAATTCCACACTGGGGTTTCGCGGCGGCTTCAACGTCGCCGGTAACAGCGAAATCGCCAACAACTACCTGCTCGATGGGGTTGATAACAACGACGAGACGACGAACCAGCCGTCGCATCGCCCGATCCTTGATGCCGTGCGTGAATTCAAAGTTTTGACCGGGACCTACACTGCTGAGTATGGACGTCAGGCGGGTGGGCAGGTGATCGTCACGACCAGGGCGGGCACGAATAATTTTCACGGCTCGGCGTTTGAATTCCATCGCAATTCCGTCTTCGATGCGCGTAACTTCTTCGCACCGCAAAAACCCAGTTTCCGCCGCAACCAATTTGGAGGCGTGTTAGGTGGGCCGATCATCATGGACAGAACATTTTTCTTCGCTGGCTATGAAGGGCAGCGTCGCGGCCAGCAGGAAGCAGGATTGGCAAATGTGCCGACCGCTGCGATGCGACAGGGCGATTTCAGTGGCATTCCGAACCTTTTCCTGCGCGATCCGCTCAAGACCGGCAATTGCAACGCCACAGACCAGACTGCCTGCTTTCCCGGAAACAGAATCCCGCAGGAACGTTTCAACCCGCAAGGCGCCGGACTGATGGCGCTATATCCATCCCCGAATTCGAGCGGAGCGAACAATTTCGTTTCAGCGGGAACGGGAAGCTTCAATGTCAATCAATTCTCTGCCCGTCTCGATCATAAACTGCGCGAGAACATGAATCTGTTCGGCGCATTTCAATTTGCCGACAGCACCGAGTTCTATCCGATCACCAACCCGCTCTGCTCGGCGCGTGATGTTCCGGGATTCGGCTGCGACGAGTTGCAACGCACACAACATTTCACGCTCAACTGGACGTGGACGATCACGCCTCGTTTGATCAACGAAGCGCGCGTGGGATATTCGCGCTTCGGTTTCTACCGTCTGCAGGAAGATCGCGAGGCTGACGTGATCAACAAGCTCAACATTAAAGGCTTAACCGATGCCGGGCGTACGCCCTTCAACAATGGCGCTCCTGAATTAATCGCCTCTGGATTCGTCACCATCGGCGGTCCGACCAACCTCCCGCAGGGCCGCCACGATAACACCTATCATTACGTCGAGAGCATGACCTATATCACTGGCGCACACACGATGAAGTGGGGCGCAGATATACGCCGGTTCCTGTTCAATTCGTTCTTCACTTCGTTCGGTCGCGGCAGTTTCAGATTTGACGGGCGCTATACCGGCCATACGATCGCCGATATATTATTGGGCGCGACGTTTCAGGGAGATCGTAATCTGGGCGAGCCGTTCCACAATGCGAAGACGTTCAGCTCCGGATATTACTTCCAGGACGACTGGAAGGTTACGCAGAAGCTGACTTTGAACCTCGGTCTGCGCTACGAATTCAATCTCCCGCCGATCGAGAATATTGACAAGATGGCGTCATTCGACCCGAAGACCAACACGATCAAGGTCGCGGGCGGTCAAGAGGCATTTATCAACAACGGAGTGTTGCAATTCCGCCCCCGACCTGATGTGGGCCGTCGACTCTGGAAGACGGATAAGAATAACTTCGCGCCGCGCATCGGGTTGGCCTATCGCCCCTTCAACGATACGAAGACTGTGATTCGCACAGCCTTTGGCACCTTCTATAATTATCAGATTGTCGGCAACGGTATCACACCGCTCTCGCGCAACTCACCCTTCCGCCAGCGACAGACATCAGGCCCGTTCGCCGCTACGGTTCGCCCATTACCTAATGTGGGAGACCTCTTCGTCGGGATTCCAACCATCGTCCCGCCCGGAATTGACGAGAACTTCAAGACGGCATATATCAATCAATGGAGCTTCGGCGTGCAGCGCGAACTCTCTGAGAATCTGGTGCTGGATGTTTCGTACCTGGGTTCGACCGCTCACAAGCTGCCGCTGGGTGTGAATATCAATCAGGCTTTTCTGCCGTCGGCGCAGTGCATCCTCACTCCCAGCGGCCCGGGTTGTTCGGTCAACGCGCGCCGGCCATTTCAGGGGTACGGCAACATCACCGGTGGTTTCATTTTGTCGGCAGGCAACTCGAACTACCACGGGATGACTGTCCGCATCGAACGCCGATTCAACAATGGCTTAAGCTTCCTGTCATCTTATGCCTGGACGAAGTCAATTGACGGCGGCGCAGGCATTTCAACCGGCAGCGATTCCGGCAGTGCGACCGCGCAGAACGCGCGCAATCTCGGGGCGGAGCGAGCCCTCTCAGATTACGACGTCACTCATCGTTGGGTACTCAGCTACGTTTATGACCTGCCCTTCGGTAGAGGCAAGAGCTTCGAATCCGCGTCCAAGGTCGTCAATGCGGTGATTGATGGTTGGCAGATGACCGGTATTCTGACGATGCAAACCGGGCGTCCCTTCACTGTCGCCACAGGCACCGATCAGAGCGCAACCGGCAGTAACGTCGACCGCCCGAACCTGATCGGCGAGTGGCGGGTCGACAATCAGGGGCCGGATCGCTGGTTCAATCCCTGCACACGGCTGGCCAACGGGACACTGCGAAATTGCCAGGCGGGCGACACACCAGCCTGGCAGCAGAACGCGGCGGGCACGTTCGGGAGCGCGGGCCGCAATATTTTGCGCGGCGATGGGTTGCATAGCTTCGATCTGGGCGTCTCGCGCTTCTTTAGACTGACCGAGCGTCACCGTCTGCAATTCCGCGCCGAAGTCTTCAATCTAACCAACCATCCGAACTTCTTCTTCCCGACTACAAGTCTGGCGAGTACGGCCTTCGGGACGATTACACGCGCGGCCAATGCTGGCACGGGCGCGCAACGGCAAATTCAGTTCGCGTTGAAGTATCTCTTCTGAGGCTGAAAGGAGAAAAAAGATGCTAGATGCTAGATGCTAGATGCTAGATGCTAGATGCTAGGACGCTCACCTAGCATCTAGCATCTAGCATCTAGCATCTAGCATCTTTTCTGAATCACCCGCCTTTTTTCTGTGCCTTCAATTCTGACTCGCGCTTTTCGTGCAAAGTCTCGTGCAATTTTTCCTGCAAATGTTCATGCAGGAGTGGCGGCTCCATCTCCGGTACTTTGCGGGCGATGACGTATCGCTCGATAAGATAAAAAGTCAAAGCTATGCCAGAGGCAATCGAGAAAGCGACGAGTAGCAATATGCCCACACGATGGACCTCGCCGATGATGACATGGATAGCTCCACTGAAGAAAAAACCGCTCCCTATCAGAATCAAGGCCCAGAACCCACAGCTGGCGAGCGTGAGCGGGCCGAACCGGCGAAACCGCATATGAGCGAAACCCCAGAAGACCGCGCTCGCCGTGCGCAAACCCCAAACATATTTGACGAGGAAGATTGAATAGATGCCGAACCGCGCGCTTAATCTTTCAAGCTGTGGTTGAGCGCGCCGGTAAAAGTGACTGTTCTTGATCCACTCTTTGCCTCGGTAACCTATGAGGTAGCTAATCACATCGCCAACGAATCCACCCAGTGTCCCGGTGAGCAGCGCCTCACTGAAACTGAATAGTCCATAGTGAG
>JAKEHZ010000055.1 GCA_022614735.1 Acidobacteriota bacterium
GACGGGGAGATGGGAGAGTATTTCCATTTTCCATTTTCCATTTGAGATTTACCATTTGTCATTGATCGAGCCGCGCAAATTGATGACAAATCTCAAATGACAAATCTCAAATGGAAAATGGAAAATGGAAAATGGAAATACTCTCCCATCTCCTCGTCTCCCCGTCTCCCCGTCCCCCAGTCTCCCAGCTCTCCCGCTCTCCTAGTCTTTATTTCAGGATCGGCGTCACGACCACCTTGCGGAACCAGACCTTGCCGTGATCTCCCTGCAGCATGATCGGTCCAGGCTCGATTTCGTTGCTATCGAGCGCACCTCCTGTAATGCCTTCAATCACGATGTTGTCATGCACTTTCTTGGAATTGAGAAACACTGTGAGGCGGTTGCCGACGATCGTTGCTTCCATAACCTGCCATTGCCCGGCGGGCAAGCTGGCATTGACGAGCGGTTTGACCCGACTGTAAAGCGCCATATGGCCGTGACTCTCGGGCTCCTTGCCGGCATCGTCGAGGACTTGCAATTCGTAGCGTCCGCGCAGGTAGATGCCGCTGTTGCTCTTTTCTTCAATTTTGTATTCGCAGCGAATTTTAAAATTCTCGAAACGATGCTTCGTCACCAGATTGTTGGCCTTCGCTTCATTCGTCATTACGCCATCGACGACGCTCCAACCGGAGGGCTGGTCTTTACGCTGCACACCCCAGTTATCGATCGTCTTGCCGTCAAAGAGATTGACGGGCGTGCCGAGTTTGTGTCTGCCGTTAGCGTTGTAGACTCCCCATTTCGGCGGGCGAACGCCGATCCATGCGATTTCCCTATCACCCTCCGTCAATAGACCTAGAAGCCGGCTCTCCTCGACTTTGGCGCGGTGGACAGGCTTCGGCGCGTTTGGCCTGCTTGCAGGGGAGAAGACGAGTTCGCCATTTTGGATGGCGATTTCCGGCAATTTCGTGACGCTGCCGCCACGATTAAGGAAATAACCGACCAGTTTGTCATCTTCCATTTTAACTTCTAACCAGTAGACGAAATTGCTGTACTGGCCAGTCCCGGTTATGTTCCATTTGCCGAGAAACGGGTTGTCTTGAGCGGATGTAAAGACGCTGGCGAAGACAATCAACAACAGAGATGCAGATAGATTCTTCGAGCCCATTCATTTATCTCCTTGTCATCAGAAGTTGAACCGATTTGCGCGAAAACGATAAGTGAGATACTGCGGCAAGGCAAGAGAGACGAAAAACTGTTTTTCGTATTCTCCTTATTGACTTGCACTACAAGCCAGCATAGATTGACAGCACACTGCAACCCGAGTTTTCAAATAGCTGGAGGATAATGATGAAAACGCTGAAGATCATCACTCTCGCGCTCTCCTGCACAGGCGCACTCCTGTTCATCTCCTTTGCAATTGTCGACGGAATAGCTCGAATGCGTTCCGCTGCCACTATGGCCGAGAGCGCCAACAAATTTCTCGCTTCACTTTCGCCGGATCAAAAGGCGAAAGCAGTTTTTGGTTTCGACGACGAACAACGTTTCGATTGGCATTTCATCCCAAGAGATCGTAAAGGGGTTTCGCTCAAGGAACTCAGCGATGAGCAACGTAAATTGGCGATGGAATTTCTGAAGAGCGGGCTCAGCGCCACGGGATATAAAAAAGCCACAACGATCATCAGTCTCGAACCGATCCTGGCTCAACTCGAAGGGACAGGGCGCAGATTCCCTCGTGATCCTGAGCTTTACTACTTTTCAGTTTTCGGTACGCCATCTGCCAAAAACGTTTGGGGCTGGCGTGTCGAAGGTCATCACATCTCACTCAACTACGTAGTCATCAAAGGCGAGTTGATTGCAAACACCCCAACATTCTTCGGCGCCAATCCGGCTGAAGTGAAACAAGGGCCGCAGCAGGGGCTGCGCGCGCTTGCTGGTGAAGAGGACAGAGGTCGCGAGCTGGTTCAATCGCTTGATGAAAAACAGAAAGCGACAGCTATTTTCGATAATAAGGCGCCTTCTGACATCATCACTACTAACAAAAGAAAAGCAGATCCGCTTAAGCCGGAAGGCATTGGGGCGAGCCAATTGAACAAGCAGCAAAAAGATCTGCTCAACAGACTGATCGAGGAATATTTTGCGCGGATGCCACAGGACATAGCGGATGAGCGGCGGAAGAAGGCGCGCGAAGCGGGCATGGATAAGATTTATTTCGCGTGGGCGGGCGGAATCAATCGAGGGGAGCCGCATTACTACCGCGTGCAGGGTCCGACGTTTTTGATCGAATACGACGACACGCAGAACAACGCCAATCACATTCACTCAGTCTGGCGCGATTTCAATGGTGATTTCGGCGCGGATTTGTTGCGTGAGCATTACCAGAGTGCGACGCATCAGTCTCCGGCGAAGCAATAGATCACAGACAGTTTCAACACAAAGGGTCAAAGGGTCAAAGGGTCAAAGGGGGGATAAAGGCTTGATTTATTTCTTCTTTGACCCTTTGACCCTTTGACCCTTTGTGCTGAAACTGTTAACCGGAAAATGAAACTTGCCGGAATTTGGCGTCTTTTTCGTGATTTATCTGTGGTGAATCTGAGATCAAATCAAATGCAGTCCTTACCCATTGATTCGCTCCTCCCTGAAATCATCACACAATTACACCAATCGCCAAATCTGGTTCTTGAAGCCCCACCAGGCGCTGGTAAAACCACGCGCGTCCCCCCCGCATTACTCGACGCAAATGTAGCAGCTGATGGCGAGATCTGGGTGCTTGAGCCGAGAAGATTGGCTACGCGAATGGCCGCGCAACGGGTTGCAGAAGAGCGCAGAGAAAAAATAGGTGAAACCATCGGCTATCAAATCCGATTTGAAGAAGTCGCAGGACCACACACCCGTCTGCGCTTTCTGACCGAGGGCGTGTTGACGCGGCGATTGCTCTCCGATCCTCAACTCAAAAACGTGGGCCTTGTGGTGCTCGACGAATTTCACGAACGCCATCTGCAGGCTGACCTCGCGCTCGCTTTGTTGCGACGGTTGCAGAAGACGACGAGGCCCGATTTGAAGCTGGTCGTGATGTCCGCGACGCTCGATACTGCTCCGATCGCCGGGTTTCTCAATGACGCGCCGGTTCTACGGTCGGAAGGGAAGAGATTCGAGGTCGTGATCGAACATCTAACCCGGCCTGATGACCGTCCCATCGAAGATCAGATTGAGGCGGCATTGCGGCGTCTCGTGACGGGAAAGATTGACGGCGATATTTTGATCTTTCTTCCCGGAGCAGCGGAGATCAGACGCGCGCAGGCCGCCTGCGCTGCACTGGCCGGCAGACATGACATCCTCATCTTGCCGCTGCATGGTGATTTGTCCGCGGCGGAACAGGACCGCGCGGTCAAGCCCGCCTCACAGCGCAAAGTGATCCTTTCAACCAATGTCGCCGAGAGTTCTGTTACGATTGACGGCGTTGCGGCAGTGATTGATTCGGGGTTGGCGCGAATCGCGGGTCATTCGCCGTGGTCGGGTCTGCCGACTTTGAACGTCGCGCGCATCAGCAAGGCTTCGGCGACACAGAGAGCCGGAAGGGCAGGGCGCACGCGACCGGGGAGATGTCTGAGGCTTTACACCGCGCTGGATTTCAACGCGCGCCCCGATCACGAAACACCGGAGATTAGCCGGCTCGATCTGGCCGAAGCTGCGCTCGAATTGCACGCCGCAGGTATCGAGGATCTGAGCGCGTTCGAGTGGTTTGAAGCACCGCCGCGGAGCGCGATCGATGCCGCTGATGGTTTGTTGAAAAAACTCGGCGCAATTGACGAGCACGGGAATGTCACTCCGGCCGGTGGACAAATGCTTCGCTTCCCGCTGCATCCGCGCCAGTCGCGTATGATGGTTGAAGCGCGAGCGCGCGGTGAAGGTGAACGGGCGTGTGTAATCGCAGCGTTGATCGGCGAACGCGACATCGTTGCGTCAGACCTTTTCAAAAGCGAACGTGGGCGGGCACGGACTGCCGGTCCAAGCGATTTGCTTGATCGCATGGATTTGTTCGAAGAGGCTGCCAGGGCGAACTTCAATCCATCGCGGTTGCGCGAGATGGGGCTTGAGGTCGGAGCGGTGCTGGCAGTCGAGAGGGTGCGAAAACAACTCCGGAAGCTGGGTGAAAGGAGAGTAGGCAGGACGGCTGAGCTCGCGGAGCAGGAGCGAGTATTATTGCTCTCAATTCTAGCCGGCTATCCGGACCGTGTAGCGAAACGAAGGTCGTTGAAATCAGACAACAGTGAGTTGCTGTTGTCGAACGGGGGAGGGGGCTGGCTCTCATCATCGAGTGTTGTGCTGCAATCGGAATTCCTCATCGCGGTTGATGCTGAAGAGCGGCGAGAAGCCGGTGCGAGCAAGCGCGCCGGCACAATAGTTCGCATTGCAAGCGCAATCGAGCCGGATTGGTTGCTCGATCTTTTTGCTGACGATTTGCACGAGATGACCGGAACGCAATGGAACGCGCAAGCAGAGCGCGTTGAGGTCATAAAGCGATTGCTATATGACCAGCTGGTTGTTGATGAGAGCAGGACAGATGAGGTGAGCGGCCCAGCTGGTCATATAGCAGAGGAAGTCACGAAAGTGTTGGCTGAAGCTGCGCTGGCTGCGGGCTTACAAAAATTTGTTGATCCTCGTGAGGTCGGAAGATTCATTGCTCGAGTCGAATTTGTCGCTAACATTTTCCCCGAATCCGGTATGCCGGTATTTACCGATGGAGATCAGCGTGAAGCTCTGATCGCGTTGTGCGCAGGTCTGCGTAGCTTCGCTGAATTGCGCGAAGCGGCGGGTCGCTCGGGATTGAGAGAGATGCTGCGGCAAAAATTAGAGCCCCAACAAATGCGACTGCTTGCGCAAATGGCGCCCGACCATGTTGCGATTGCAGGACGTCGCCAGGTGCTGGTAAATTATGAGCACGGCAGGCCTCCGTGGATTGAATCGCGATTGCAGGATTTTTTCGGCATGGCTGGAGGGCCAAAGATCGCTGGTGGACGAGTTGCGGTTGTGCTACATCTGCTCGCGCCAAATCGAAGACCGGTGCAGGTGACGACGGATTTGGCTGGCTTCTGGCAGCGGACATATCCGCAGGTGCGGCGTGAACTGAGCAGAAAGTATCCGCGCCACTCCTGGCCCGAGAATCCGTTGGTAAAATCCTCTCCAGAAGACAATTAAAAATGAAGACTGTGCAAATTAAGGTTGTTTGTTATCAACAACTGCAGGCTTGTCGAGAGAGCGGATTCACCGCCGAGGCGCAGAGATCGCAGAGGAGACGCAGAGAGTTAACGGGAGCTCCTGTGATCTCTCTGCACTTCCTCCGCGATCTCTGCGCCTCGGCGGTGAATTTCCCTCAAAATGCGAAACTATAGATTCAACTGGACTTTTATTTGCACCAGCTTCAATTAAAAATTGCATACGGCAGAACGGATTAACCACTAACCATCGTAGTTCGGAGTGCTAATATTTTTTTTGTTATGAAAGGCAGAGAGAAATGGCGCTCTTCGATTCGATCAATCAGTTGAACGAAAGCCGGAAACAGACCGGGCGGCGCCGCTTTCTCGTCGGCTCGATCGGCATGGTCGCATCTTATTTCGGTTACCGCTGGTGGCGTGACCGTCCGCGTCCTGTCGCTCAGCGTAAAACGCAATACATCACTTCGAACCAGGATTTTTATAATGTCTCAATCATTCCGGGTTACACAGCGAAAGTCAGCCGCGAGACATGGCGTCTGGAAGTTTATGGGGACCAGGGAGGCGGCTACAAATTAAGTTACGATGAGCTGTTGAAACTCGAGAGGCGCCGCGTCTACAAAACCTTCATGTGTGTCGGAAATGAGGTTGGCGGACCTGCGATGGGCAATGCCGAATGGACTGTGACCCCTCTCGCGCCGATCCTCGAAAAGGTATTAAATCGAAAGAGAGCTGGATTGCTTGTAGTCTTCTATGCGCTTGATGGTTTTTATTCCAGTGTGCCGCTCGAGGTCGCGATGAGCGATCAATCCTTTCTCGCATATGAAATGAATGGCGAAACGTTGCCGAACTCTCACGGCTATCCGGCCCGTGTGCTGCTGCCTGCGATCTACGGAATGAAACAGCCGCGCTGGGTGAGCAAGATCCAGGTCACTGACCGCGGCGAATCCGGTTACTGGGAAAAACGCGGTTGGTGCAGTGAATGCAAGGTGAAGATGACCGCCCGGATCGATGCAGCGATCTCACAATCTGATGGAAAATATTTGGTGACCGGAATTGCCTACTGCGGTGCGCAGGCAGTTGGTCAGGTCGAGGTGAGTTTTGACGAGGGCGCAACCTGGCAAGATGTGAAAATTAACAGCGAACGATTTCCAAATGCGTGGGCGACATGGGAATATCTCTGGCAGCCGGAGAAAAAAGGGGAACAAATCCTCACTGCTCGTGTTAGGGATGCGTCGGGTGAGCGGCAGATTAATAGCTACAGTGGGAGCTTTCCGTCAGGCTCAACCGGATATCATCAAGTAATTGTTAGCGTTTGAAATCAATAATTGCTCTGGGGATTGAGTATTGACGCGCAATTCTGCTATTATGCCTCTGCCGATGGCACTCACAGACCCCCGATATACACATCGGTAAATCTCTCAAGAAAATGTCCCGAAGAATCCGTTGCCTACCGCAATAGCTTATACCTCACGATATTCGAGATAAAAAAATGAATTTCGTGGAGATAGTCAAACGAAGGATGTTGTCCGCTTGCTGGGCTCTTATCTTTGCGAGCGTGTGTTTAATACCGCACAATGCATTTTCACAAGTGACAGATTATGCAATAGAGGTTGCGGCATTGCGCTCAAAGGATTGCGCAGTTGAGCTGGCGAATGGGTTGCTCTCGCGTGGATTCGATGCGTACTGGTTAAAGGCGAATCAGCCGGAGTATGGTGTTTCTTACCGGGTGAGGGTCGGCAAATTTCAGAATCTCGATATCGCGCGCAATTATGCCGAAAACCTGCTCGATTCAGGTCTGCTTGATACCTGCGCCATTACGATTTACGAAACTCCGCTCTATTCATTGGCCAAAGCATCGGGCGGAAGTCAAAACAGCCTGCCGATCGCACTGGGCAGCCTGCCGGTAAACTCTTCTTGTCCGATTAATATTTCAGATAATAAATCGAGCAATCATGAGGATTTAATCGCTGCACTCAGCAAGAACAAATGGTTGTTGTCATCGAGCCAGAGTGTTATCTACTCGCTTCCGCCAAAGCGATCGGTTTCGACTGTACGCGATGTGGTGGTTTTGATGCGTTCGGTTGATCAGAATAGGTGGAGGTTGAAGGTTGACGTCGAGCAGATAATCGCGGCGCGAGCTGTTCCCAGGCCGACACCTGCCGCTGTTGATTTAGCGATCGCTTCTACGATGTCGTCGATGAATTCCATTAAGCCGGCAGTTAATACGGCAGTCAATCTGGATAATATTGATACGGGGATCAATAAAGCGGTCGACAAATTAATGGTCGAACGAGAGATCAATAAAGCGGTCAATAAGAATGTCAATGATAGTATCCGGAATACCGGGCAACTGACCACCGTTCCCTCCGTGTTGGCCAGCGCAGAAAAGAACACTGTCGTCAATACCGGGCAACTGACTACCGTTCCCTCCGTACTGGCCAGCGCAGAAAAGAACACGGTCGCCGGAATCAATAGACCGGGTGGCAGGACTGTGCCACGCAATATCCCATTGATCGCCGGACCACGAGTGCAGGCCACGATCGAGTTGCGCGATGGGCAGTTGATGATGAAACTGCGCAACCTCGATCGAGAAAGAAGCTTCAGCGGTTTCGCGCGTATTACGCTGAGTGACGATAAAGAAGAAAATGATGTCGCGCCCTTGCCTTTCGCATTACAGCCTGCTGAAGAGAAGATCGTTCCGGTGAGCGAAGCGAGGATGGCATACGGAGACTGGATGTTGATGCTTTATGACGAGAGGCAGGCAGTACAATTGATCCGCAGCGCGCCTTTCGGTCAGAGGCCGCAGAAAGAAGCACCAGCGAATCAGCAAGCGAATCAGCAGGCGAATCAGCCGGTAAATCAGCTGGCGGAGATGCAAATAGATCAAACCGGACAGCCGATTGACCCGAACGCCTGGAAGCTCGCGGAATCATCGGGCGAGAATGGGGCGGCGAATGGTCTGCCGAATGTGACGGGCGTGTTCGACGCCACAAAGTCTGGAACGCCCGATCAATCAGCTTCGGAGGGAGCGCCTGCGAATGGGACTTCGAGTTCATCGAATGATAAAAGCAGCGAAAAATCCAATCTCCCTCCAGGTACCAAGTCCTCGGAAAATCTCGTAGGACAGGTCATGATCAGCCCGCGACAGGTTGCGGTAACGACTGAGAGCGTGACGATGGAGTTGGATATCTCGGCTCCGCGGCCAGTCGGGTACGTCAAAGTGACACTGCGGGCAGGGAATTATGTGGATGAGAAGTTCGCCCTTCTCTCTTCCTCCTCCGGTCGTGTGCCATTCCTCGTTCCCGTGAGGGAAGCCAAGGGCGACTTCAGTTATGAGCTCAAAAACGAATCGGGAATCGTGCTCGGAAGTGGCGCCGGCAGCTTTAGTCAATTTTGACGAGGGGAATTGAGAGAAGAGAAAAACAGTTTTCAGTTTTCAGTTTTCAGTTTTCAGCTGGGGCGAGATATCGCTGAAAACTGAAAACTGAAAACTGTTTTTCGTTGGTTTCATATTCTCTTCTTGCAGGGTCTTGACATTTTCTTCTCTTCCATGGAAGATTCAGGTTCAAGCAAATCCGAAATTTCACAAGCTTCGGATTGGTCAAGCAAGTCTAGGTAATAAATAAATTAAAGAGAGCGAGGTGGAGGTCCATATATGCCACAACTCTTCCACCGCAGCACGAACACGCTTGCGCGGTTGAGTATTGTCATCGGCGTCTTGCTCGCCGGATTAGTCCTTGGGTTATTATTAGAGGCAAACCGAACGCCATTTGTAACACGAGCATATGTAGCTCGGGAGCAACCGGTTCAGTTTTCGCACAAACACCACGTTGGCGACGATGGGATCGACTGCCGCTATTGTCATACGACCGTTGAGACGACAGCGACTGCAGGGATGCCGCCGACAAAAACGTGCATGAATTGCCATTCGCAGTTATTCGCAAATAGTCCTTACCTGGAAATCGTGCGCGATAGCTGGCGCCTCGACCGACCGATCAAATGGACACGCGTGCATGACCTCCCTGACTTCGTCTATTTCAACCACAGCATTCACGTCAACAAGGGGGTAGGTTGTTCGACCTGTCATGGTCGCGTTGACCTCATGCCTTTGATGTGGAACGTTGCGTCGCTGCAGATGGAGTGGTGTTTGGAATGCCACCGCAATCCGGAGAATTTTATTCGTCCGAAGAGTAAAATCACTGAGATGGTGTGGCCTCCGAAGGAGCCTGATCCTAAAGAGTTTCCCAATGGATGGAATCAGGCAGTTGACGGGCCTCGCCTCGTCAGAGAGTACAAGATCCAGCCAAAAGACGTAATGATAAGCTGTTCAACCTGTCACAGATGAGAAGTTTTTCGGGTTTCAGTTTTCATTTTTCAGCTGTTGATGCGCCATTGCTCAAAAAGTGCGCTCATCTAATGGCTCAAGACCGAAAACTGAAACCCGAAAACTGAAAACTGTTATGTCTCATAAAGACCATAATCACGACATCGTACCCATCCAGAAAGAGATTCGGGAAAAAATCAAAGAAGGAACTCGCGGGAGAAAAGGCCGAGAGTTTTGGCGAAGCCTTGAAGAGTTAGCCGATACTGAAAAGTTCCGCGAATATCTGCATCGCGAATTTCCCGCTCTCAACGCCCCGGAAGCTGATCCGTCAATGCTCGATCCGGTCGGGCGACGCAATTTCCTTAAGCTGATCAGCGCCTCGCTCGCATTCGCCGGATTAACCGCCTGCACGCGCCAGCCTAAGGAGTACATCGTCCCTTACGTCAAGACGCCCGAAGGATTAATTCCCGGTAAACCCCAGTATTACGCCACTGCAATGACCATGGGTGGTTTTGCCAGCGGATTGCTCGTTGAGAGCCATGAGGGACGGCCGACGAAGATCGAAGGCAACACGGATCATCCTGCCAGCAGAGGTGGAACAACCGTCTTTGAACAGGCTTCGGTGCTTCAGCTTTATGATCCGGACCGTTCCCAGACAACACTCTATCTCGGCGATCCGCGGACCTGGGGCGATTTTCTGAACCAATTGCGCTCGGCAATGGACGGTCAGCGTGGGAAGCAGGGATCGGGATTGCGCATCCTGACTGAAACGATAACTTCGCCTACTTTCGCAGACCAGATGAAGAAGCTGCTTGCGGAGTTCCCGCAGGCGAAGTGGCACGTTTATGAGCCCGCCGGCCGCGATGGCGCGCGAATGGGCGCACAAATGGCTTTTGGCCAGTTCGTCAACACGGTCTACCAGTTTGACCAGGCCGATGTCGTGCTCTCACTCGACGCTGACTTTCTGACCAACGGGCCCGGCAGCGTCCGTTATGCGCGTGACTTCATCAGCAAGCGCAAGCTCACCGGTGGCGCCAACGAAATGAACCGTTTATATGTGGTCGAGAGTATGCTCACGACGACAGGCGCCAAGGCTGATCATCGTCTACCGATTAAAGCGAGCGAGGTTGATTCATTTGCCCGGGCAATCGCCAACGCACTCGGGGTCTCGGTTGCGACAGGCGGGAACCTCAGCGCTGAGGCTAACAAGTTCGTCGCGGCTGTTGCTAAAGACCTTAAGGCGCATAATGGCAGGAGCATCGTGATCGCCGGTGAGCATCAGCCTGCGTCGGTTCACGCAATCGCACACGCGATCAATAATGCGCTCGGCAACAATGGTAAGACAGTCCTCATGACCGACCCGGTTGAAGCAAATCCGGTCGACCAGATTGCTTCGCTGGGGGAGCTGGTCAGGGATATGAACACCACATTGCCTAACGAGAAGACCTCGGCAAAGGTCGATCTGCTCGTGATCATCGGGGCCAACCCCATCTACAACGCGCCAATCTTCAAGGACGAGAAGACTGGTCAGGATCTGACTTTCCTCGATGCGATGAGGAAGGTAGCCTTGCGTGTGCATATTGGCCTCTACAACGATGAGACAGCGGCGAACAGCCATTGGCATATAGCTGAAACGCACTACCTCGAATCGTGGGGTGATGCGCGTGCGTTCGATGGGACGGTCTCGATCATTCAGCCGTTGATTATCCCGCTCTACGGCGGCAGGTCACCTCACGAGCTTCTCGCCGCGATGGTTAATCAGGCGGGCAAGACCAGCTACGATATAGTGAGGGATTACTGGAAGCCCCAGCTCGGCGCCAACTTTGAACTGGCCTGGAGGCAGTCGCTCAACGATGGCGTTGTCGCCAATACGGCATTGCCGTCGAAGAGCGTTACGCTCAGGTCAGATTGGGCCTCTTCGCTTAAACCCATCACACCGGGCCGATACGAGATAGTATTCCGGCTCGATCCTAATATTCACGATGGGCGTTTCGCCAACAATTCCTGGCTGCAGGAATTGCCCAAGCCGATCAACAAGATCACTTGGGATAACTTCGCGATCATCAGCGCAAAGACCGCGCACGACCTGGCTCTCGCACCAAACGAGGAGCCATATCAGGCCAACGCCAAGATGATCAAGTTAATCCACGACAGAAGGGAACTCGTCATTCCGACGTGGGTGCAGCCAGGCCATCCTGATGACACAGTGACGGTCTTTTTAGGCTACGGGAGAGATCGCGCAGGTAATGTCGGAAATAATCTCGGCTTCCCCACATATCAGCTCCGCACCGCAGGCGCCCCCTGGATCGCAACTGAGAAGGTTGATTTCAAGGTAGAGCAGGGAACTTATCAACTCGCTTCGACGCAGGAGCATTTCAACATCGATACGAGCGGAATCGATGTTGATGTTTTTCTCGGAGCTGACGATCTGAAGGACCGTCACATAGTCCGCGAAGCCAAGCTGGAGGAGTACAAAAAAGACCCGAATATTATTCACCACAATGCGCATCAGCCCGACAAAGAGACGACGATGTATCCTCACTGGGAATACAAGGGTTATGCGTGGGGCATGACGATCGATATGAACGCGTGTATAGGATGCAATGCCTGCGTCGTTGCCTGCGTGTCGGAGAACAATATCGCGGTCGTCGGAAAGGATCTGGTGGCCAAAGGCCGCATCATGCACTGGCTGCGCATCGATGCATATTTCAAAGGCGGAACGGTCAATCCGGAAGTCTATTTCCAGCCGATGATGTGCCAGCACTGTGAGAACGCTCCGTGCGAGGTCGTCTGTCCGGTCAATGCGACAGTACACGACGCCGAGGGTTTAAACGTGCAGGTATACAACCGCTGCGTCGGTACTCGCTACTGTTCGAACAACTGCCCCTACAAGGTGCGCCGGTTCAATTATCTGCTCTACGGCGATTGGGAGACTCCCTCCTTGAAGAATCTGCGCAACCCTGATGTCACAGTCCGCAGCCGCGGTGTGATGGAGAAATGCACGTTCTGCGTCCAGCGAATCATGAGTGCCAAGATCGAATCAGAAAAGCAGGATCGCAAAATCCGAGACGGCGAGATTTTGACCGCGTGCCAGTCGGCATGCCCAACCGAAGCGATAATCTTCGGAGACATTAACGATCCTCAAAGTCGTGTAGCGAAACTGAAAAAAGAGCCGCGAAATTACTCAGTACTCGAGGATATAAACACAAGGCCACGCGCCAGCTACCTGGCTGCAATCAAGAATATCAATGCGGAGTTAGGTGGCGGCAGCGCTCACGTTAAGAGACACGATAGCCAGAAGTCAGGAGAGACGAAGCATGGCTGATGCAGTCAAGAACCAGGATTACGTTGATCCTCGCCCGCCGGTTGTCGGGCCGGGGCTCGATTTCAGATCAATAACGCAGAAGATCGCGGACATCGTCTTGATGCGCGGCTTCAAAAAGGGCTGGGTCTTCGGATTCGCCATTGTCTTCCTCGGATCGATCATGCTTTTCAACACGATTGCTTATCTGGTGTTGAAAGGTGTGGGAATCTGGGGCAACAACATCCCTGTCGGTTGGGCCTTCGACATTATCAACTTCGTCTGGTGGATCGGAATTGGCCACGCAGGGACCCTCATCTCGGCGATCCTCCTGCTGCTGCGGCAATCGTGGCGCAATTCGATCAACCGTTTTGCCGAGGCGATGACACTCTTTGCGGTCGCGTGCGCGGGCATGTTCCCGGCGCTCCATACAGGCCGTCCGTGGGTTGACTACTGGCTCTTCCCAATTCCGAATACGATGCAGATGTGGCCCAATTTCCGCAGCCCGCTGATGTGGGACGTTTTTGCGGTGACGACCTACTTTACCGTCTCGTTGTTATTCTGGTTTATGGGTTTGATCCCGGATTTCGCGAGCTTGCGTGATACGGCGAAGAAGAAGTGGCAGAAGATCCTCTTCGGCATCCTCGCTATGGGCTGGCGCGGCGATGCGAAACACTGGCATCGTTACGAAACGGCTTATCTGCTGCTCGCCGGTCTCTCGACACCGCTCGTGCTTTCGGTACATTCCGTCGTGTCATTCGACTTCGCAACCGGCATCGTTCCGGGCTGGCATACGACGATCTTCCCACCATATTTCGTCGCGGGAGCTATCTACGCGGGGTTCGCGATGGTGCTGACGCTCGCTATTCCGGTTCGCAAGTACTATCACCTCGAAGACTTCATCACGCTCCGGCACATTCGCAACTGTTGCAAGGTCATGCTGGCGACGGGGTTGATCGTCGCTTACGGCTATCTCATGGAGCAGTTCTTCTCGTGGTACAGCAGCAGTACCTATGAAATGTTTATGATGAAGAATCGCATGTTTGGCCCGTACGGCTATATGTACTGGATTCTCATCCTCTGCAACATCCTCATACCGCAGCTCCTGTGGTGGAAGAAGATGCGCGATAACCTGGCGGTCATCTTCATCATCTGTATGTTTATCAATGTCGGGATGTGGCTCGAACGATTCGTAATCATCGTCATGAGCCTCAACCGCGATTTTACCCCGTCTGCCTGGTACATGTACCGCCCGACGATCTTCGACTTCACGATGTTCTTCGGCACGGTCGGATTCTTCCTGACCTGTATGTTCCTCTTCATTCGATTCGTGCCCATGATTCCGATCTTCGAGATGAAGACGCTCTTGCCCGAGGCACAGGTGGATGAGAAGAAAGTGGAAGATTTAGAGAACGGAAAGGCTCCTGTCGGAGCGACTCCGCTTCCGCAGTTTGGAGACTAAATTATGGGACGGAAGAGAGAAAACGGAACAAACGGAAATAACGGAACAAACGGAAATTCCCTAGGATTTTTCCGTTTGTTCCGTTATTTCCGTTTGTTCCGTTTTCTCTCTTCCGTCCGAGATTTGGGATTTTGATATGACGACACAGGAAGAACCAGGACTTTATGGAATGATGGCTGAGTTCGACGATCCGAATGCGGTCGTCGCTGCCGCGCGCCGGACTTACGAAGCGGGTTATCGAAAGATCAACGCCTACTCGCCGTACCCGATCGAAGAATTGTCCGAAGCGATCGGATATCGCCGTAACTATGTTTCGCTGACGGTCTTGCTCTTCGGTCTCGTGGGTGGGCTGGGCGGTTTTGCATTGCAGGCCTGGACATCCGCGATTGCTTACCCGCTCAACGTCGGCGGACGTCCGCTGATCAGCACACCGTCATTCATTCCGATCACATTCGAATGTGTGGTGTTGCTGGCTGCCTTAAGCGCATTCGTCGGGATGCTGGCCATGAATCGTTTGCCACAGCCCTATCACCCTGTCTTCAATGTGCCGGGGTTCAATCGGGCCTCCCAGGATCGGTTCTTCATTTGCGTCAAGGCCGACGATCCGAATTTCAGCGCAACAGGAACTCGCGCCTTTCTCGAAGGTCTGGGTGCGAAAGAGGTGAGCGATGTTGAAAAATAAATCAAAAGGCAAAAGGCAAAAGTTAAAAGGCAAAAGTATGGAAGGTTTTGTGAACGCAGACGGGAAGAGTGGAAGCGAAAGGCGATCATTTTTGATTTTGAATTTTCGCCTTTCGCCTTTTGCCTTTTGCCTTTTGCCTTTTGCCTTCTTCCTTACGGCTTGTCGTCAGGATATGCACGATAATCCCAAGTACAAGCCCTACAGGGAAGGGTCTAACCGTCAGCTGCCTGAGGGCACAGTTGCGCGTGGTTCGCTCGATTTGAATCCTTCAGCGCCGAGAACCGGCGCGGGCCAACCGCAATCCGCACAACCTGCGGCTTCACCGGGGACTACTTCGACCACAGGCGCACAGATAACGCCTCCTTCGACTGCCCAGGCTGTTCCGACCGGCGAAGATGGATTTCCCTTCAAGATCACAAAAGAGATTCTCGATCGCGGAGAGAGCCGTTTCAACATCTCCTGCTCACCCTGCCACGGAAAGCTCGGCGATGGTAATGGAATGATTGCACTGAGAGGGTTTCGACACCCACCTACATATCACGAGGAGCGTTTGCGGAAGGCTCCATCGAGTCATTTCTACGATGTGATCACCAATGGGTTCGGCGCTATGCCGAGCTACTCCGACCAGGTGACGCCAGAGGATCGCTGGAAGGTGATCGCCTGGATCCGGGTCTTGCAGTTGAGCCAGAACGCAAATGCCGCAGAGCTGTCTGAAACGGACAAAAAGGCAATAGAAGCGGCTGCACAGAGCGCGAGTGAAAAGCCGGGATCTCATTCACCCTCTCAAGGGGGTAAAGGGGGACAACACAACTAATGAATACGATTTACAATCCTCCGCATGAGCTCAGACGTAGTCGAGGAATCGCAATAGGCGTTGGTCTCATTGGAATACTTGTGTGGGTGATTGCCGCCGTGGTCTCGGGCAATGCCAGGGAAACTTTCTTTCAATCCTACCTTGTCGCCTTCGTCTTCTGGACGGGGATCTCGCTCGGCTGCCTCGGATGGTTGATGATCCAATACCTCGGTGGTGCCAGCTGGGGTGTAGTCATTCGGCGTCTGCTTGAATCGGGTGCGCACACGTTGGTTTTGATGATGGCGCTGTTTTTGCCGATAGCCTTTCTGGGATTGCACAGTCTTTATGAGTGGGCGGACTTGAAAGCCGTGGCGGAGAGCCAGGTTCTACGGCATAAGAGCCTCTATCTCAATACGGCGTTCTTCACCGTCCGTACCTTCATTTACTTCACCATCTGGCTGACGTTACTGTACTACCTGAGGAGGTGGTCACATCAACTGGACGAGACTGGCGATCCGGCTTTCATTCAGTACGCGCAAAACCTGAGCGGCCCGGGGTTTGTCTTCTATGGCCTGGCCGCCACGTTTGCCGGGATCGACTGGATTATGTCGCTCGACCCGGAATGGTTCTCGACCATCTTCGGGTTGATAATGATCGCCGGACAGGGCGTCTCGTCTATGGCATTCATCATCTCAGTTTGCATGATTCTTTCATGGCGAGAGCCGATGTCGCACGTTTTACAACCGAAGCATTTCCATGATCTGGGCAAACTGCTGCTCGCGCTGGTCATGCTCTGGGCCTACTTCTCGTTCTCGCAGTTGCTGATAATCTGGTCTGGAAACTTGCCCGAAGAGATTCCCTGGTTTCTCGAGCGCTTCAAAGGCAACTGGCGCTACATCGGGGTTGGACTGATTCTTCTATATTTCTTTTTACCGTTCATGCTCCTGCTCTCACGCGATTTGAAGCGTAATTCGCGGAGGCTGGTGATAGTCGCATGGATCATCATCCTGATGAGGTTCGTTGACCTGATGTGGATGATCGTGCCCGAGTTTGAGCACGTACACCCGGTGCGGGTATCAGGATATTTTGTCTATCTTGCTGCGACTATCGGAATCGGCGGTCTCTGGCTCGGATGGTTCCTCTGGCAACTTAGCCAGCGCGCATTGTTGCCGATCAATGATCCACAGCTGAAAGAAGCACTCGCGGCGGGCGGGCATCATTGAAATTTGAGATTTGAAATTTGAGATTTGAGATATGAATAGCGAGCACAACGATCAGAACGACTTGCAACCGGAAAGCAGTAGCGTTAAGCCGAGGCCGATATTAATGTTCCTTGGCATCCTGACTGTCGCTACGGTGCTGACCTTTCTCATCATTCAGGGAATGCTTTACGCTTTTGATAAAATGGAAGAAGCTAACCAGGCTCAACCAGCCACTGCATTACCCGAAGGACAGGTGAGAAAGCTTCCACCGGAACCGCGCTTGCAGGGCGCCCCCGGCCCTAATGATCTCCCATCGTTATTGCCTATCGAGGATCTAAAGGAATACCGAGATCAGATGGACAAGAAGGCCATTAGCTACGGCTGGGTGAACAAGGAGGCCGGAGTCGCACACCTCCCCCTTGATCGTGCGAAGGCTTTGACTGTCGAGCGCGGTCTGCCAATGCTCTCGGACAAGCTGGTCCAAGAGGTTCAGAAAGCTGAAGCGATGAGAAAGCAAGTCCTTGACGCCGGGGCCAGCGCGGGACGAATAATCAAGGAATAGTAAAAATGCTGAAGTTGTTTGTTCAATATCGTCATTTCAAGAATCAACGGCTGACCTTTGCTTCGACAGCACACTTCTGTCTTCTGTCTTCTGTCATCTGTCTTCTATCATCTGTCTTCGCTCCTCTCTCTGTTTCCGCGCAGCCGGTGGGCGCTCGTGCGCCGATCCTCAAAGATGTCGGGATTGACCAGCTCCTGAACAATCAAATACCACTCAACCTTGAGTTCAAGGATGAGACTGGTCGCGCAGTCAAGCTTGCTGAATACTTCAATGACAGACCGGTTGTCCTGTCGCTCGTCTACTACGACTGCCCTCAACTCTGCACCCAGGTCTTAACGGGCTTGCTCGGCACTTTGAAGACACTGCCGATGACGCCGGGCAAAGAATTCATCGCTTTGACTGTGAGCTTCGATCCGCGCGAGAAACCTGAACTGGCAGCGGCCAAGAAGAAGGAATATCTCGAACGTTTGAAAAAGCCCGGAGTCGCCGAAGGCTGGCATTTCCTGACTGGTGAAGAAGCGTCGATTTATGCACTGACCAAATCCGTCGGATTTCGCTATCTCTGGGATCCTGTGACAAAGCAGTATGCCCACGCGAGCGGTATTATGGTCTTGACGCCGGGGGGCAAAGTTTCAAGATACTTTTATGGCATCGAGTATGCGCCGCGCGATCTGCGCTTCGGCGTGATCGAGGCTTCGGAAGGCAAAGTCGGATCGCTGGCCGATCAGATCATCCTCTACTGCTATCAATACGATCCTACGCGAGGAATCTATGGTCTGGTCGTAATGCGGTTACTGCGAATCTTCGGTTTAATTACCCTGGTGACACTTGCGGCGCTCGTCCTTTTCCTGGTTTACAAAACAAAACAGAAGGAAGCAGAGTTGGCGAGACAGAGGCCGGAGGGCAGCAAACCGGATTCAAAGGTTGGATATTCTCATATGAGTCTCTTACCGTTCTTCCTGATTCAAATGCCGTTCATGCCGGAGCAGGCCTCAAACTTCGCGCAAGAGGTCGATCTGCTCTACTTTTTCCTGATTGCATTGACGGTCGCCTTTTCAGTAGCGATTGCTTTCGCGATCGTCTACTTTGCAATCAAATATCGCCGCCGCAGCGAGAGTGAAGTGCCGGAACCGATCGAAGGCGCGATGAAGCTTGAGATCACCTGGACGGTCGTCCCATTCCTCATCTCGATGGTCATCTTTGCCTGGGGCGCAAAGCTCTACTATCAGATGTATACACCGCCGGCAGAGGCTCTGGAAATATTCGTGACGGGCAAACAGTGGATGTGGCGCGCGCAACATCCTGATGGGCAGCGCGAAATCAACGAACTGCACATCCCGGTTGGCCGGCGCATAAAGCTGACGATGACGAGCGAAGATGTGATTCACTCGTATTTCATCCCAGCTTTCCGTACCAAAACAGACGTGGTCCCCGGTCGGTACACGATGAGCTGGTTCGAGCCTACCAAGGTCGGTACTTACCATCTCTTCTGCGCAGAGTATTGCGGCGCGGAGCATTCGGGAATGATCGGTAAAGTGGTTGTCATGGAGCCGGCGGATTACCAGGCGTGGTTGGGCGGCGGCACGAAAGAGACCTCGCCGACTACAGCGGGGCTCAATTTATTTTCAAGTCTTGCGTGCAATACCTGCCATCGCGAAGAGAGTGGTGGGCGCGGTCCCAAACTGGTTGGTCTTTACGGAAC
>JAKEHZ010000345.1 GCA_022614735.1 Acidobacteriota bacterium
CCGGACTCTTTATGATCGCTTTGGCCGAGCGGCAGGATCGTGAATGATTGTGGGGTTTTGGTCAGGATGACGACTTGAGTTGAGGTCTGCCCGCCGCGTCCGACCATCTCATTGCGGTCATTGCGGAAGCCTATCGCACGTGGGGTTGCCATACCGGCGCCTTGGAGGCTCCCACCGCCTACCGGGTAGGTCTTACCGCCTTCGCGGCCAACACGGAAATATTTGCCATAAGGAACCTCGAGCGAGCTGAAATTGGTCTTGAGCCATTCTGCCGCTGAGTTCACAGCTTTGATGAATTCTTCGTCTTTCACCGCTTCCGGCACATCGACCGATCGGCTGAGCAACTGATTTCCGAATCCCATTTTGAAGGCGTAATAAGCGAGCGCGCCCTTCGAATCAGCATCGCTGCGGCGGTTCCATTTTTGAATCAGGTCATAGACTATTGCGCCATCTGCGGTTTTCACGCTCGCCCCAGCGCGTTCCCAGGCTGATTTCAATCGCGTCTGCCACAACTCGGCTTTGTAAACCTGCGGACTGAATGCCAGGTCGATCGCCTGATCGACCGTTACGTCCCTTGCCGCGTCAAGTTGTTCAAGCGTCATTGCCGCGCGTTGATGCGGCGGAGTGTTTCCAGTGTTGAAGATGTATGGATAGACCAGGTACTTCTCTATCCGTAGAGGGCTGTCTTTCATCATCGCAAACGGCGAGCAGTTGTTGTTCTGCATATAACCCTGTGGAGGGTTGGTAATCTGCACAAGGTCATCGAACTTATGAATGCCTTTCCATTCGCATGCGGAGGTATTACCGGGCTGAGGTTTGCTCGGATCGCAACCTTTAGCGCGAATCGGCACACGGCCATTACGAACGTAATAGATGTCACCCTGAACCGTGCCGACCATGATGTTTTGAGCCATAAGTTGAAGATTGCTCAGTGCTCTCTTCATCTCATCAAGATTGCGCGCCAGATTCATCTGGTGGATCTGATCGCTCAGGCCTACTTCATTGAAATAGGGAATTGCCATCGAATAGGCTTTGTCGCCCTTTCGCGCGACAATCGGGCCATGATGGGTGTATTTAATTATGACCTCTTTAACCTTGAGCTCTTCGCCCTCGCGAACCTTAATTTGCTCTTTACGTTCTGTCATCTCGCGCCATTGGCCGTCATATCTATACTGGCTTGTATTCTGAAGGTTGATCTCTTCTTCAAAGATGTCGGCTGTATCGGGACCGCCGGTTGTCATTGCAACGGAACACCAGCGGCTGTGTCCCAGCGATGGGAAGGGAATTCCTAGAATGCTCACACCGGAGGCGGCATAATCGCCGGCATAGATCCTCAATTCATAAAAACGAAATTCGCCGTACCAGCCCAGATGTGGGTCAATGACGGCGATGGGCGCTTTCATCGCGGTTCTGCTCGGTGCGAGAAGCATTTGATTCGAGCCGCGATAATCGACCGGGTCGGGTTTGATTCCCGCGCGCTCCAGGTCGCCGTTTGCCTCACCCATCGGCCAGCCCCAGATTATATAGCGGCCGAGCGCGATGATCTGGGCTGGGTGAAGCTCCGGTGCCCATTTTGGAACCTGTTCCGGGTGTTCCTTCATAAACTGCCTGATGCCATCCTGATAAGCTTCAAGACAAGCCCGCATTTTGGGGGAGACCTGGTTGTATTTTTCCCGTGAGATCGCTGCGTGTCGCCACATTCGCTGGATGTAATCGTGCCGGAAAAAATCAGGGCCGAAAACTTCTGACATCGTGCCTTCAGCCTTGCGGTAATTCTTGAGCAACTCCTCCAGCCGATCTTCGGCCTGCGCATAGCCAACAGCATATGCCGCGGCCTCGAGCGTCGGCGCGAAAATATGCGGCACTCCGAAGTCGTCGCGGAGGATTTCAGCCTTAGTGGAGATAGCCGAACTCTGGTGAACCGGGAGAGTGAAAACGAGGAAGAACAACACGAATGAAAGTAATGTATAGGCTCTTTTCATGATAGGGCTCCTCTGCAACTACCGGGAGCGCTTGCGCTCCCAGTAGTTGTTAATGTTTCAGGGCGTCGCTGTGAGAGACATGAACGACACCAAGAAAATGTACAGCAACCTTTCCAGGTTGCTGTTGTTTTCTCAATGGTCACATTAGTGAGTCAACAGCAACCTGGAAAGGTTGCTGTACTATGATCCAGGTGATCTTTGCGGTTCGACACTGGGTTTGACTGCAACGGTGACGGTTGCCGCAACGATGACCGCGATTGAAAATAGTATACCTCCGATCCAGCCCAACCACGAAGGATGCAATGCGATGATCCATCCGCCGAGTATCGGTGCGATGATCCGCGTGAAGCTTTCGATCGAAGTCATTGCACCGAGCACTCCGCCGCGCCTATTCGCGGGCGCCGATTGGGTTACGATACTGGTCAATGATGGCCGAGCGGTTCCATGACCGAAGGAGAAGAAGAACGCCACGAAGGCGAGCTTCCACCATGCATCAACCATCGCGAGATAAAACAATCCGCAGGCGCTGGCGATTAGTCCGATTATCAGCGCTCGGTAATCACCGAAGCGTTTGAGGAATGGTCCGATCAGGCCACCTTGCCAAATTATGCCCAAAAACCCCACAAAACCGAGAAAGTACCCTGCCTGTTCGGCAGTGAAATGAAGCTGGCGGTCGGCAAAGAGAGGGAACATCGTCACATAGATCGCAAAGGGAAGCGTCATAAAGAAAAAGACCATCAGTAACCGGCGAAGCTCCGGAATCCCCAGGTAATCAAATACTCGCGTATATAGCCTCAGGCCGGACGGTCTTGTCTCATCACGCTGGTGCTGCGTTTCGGGTAAAAGGAACCAGGTTGCCATAATGCTCGCAAATGAAATAATCGCGGCTGCGTATGCCGGCACATCATAACCGTAGCGCGAGAGAAATCCCCCCAGGGTCGGCCCGATCAAAAAGCCCAGCCCGAATGAAACTCCGATAATCATCCCAAAGTTCTTGGCGCGCTCCTCCGGATTGGTAATATCACTGATGTAAGCCTGCGCTACTGTCAGATTACCGCCCGACAGCCCATCAGTTATTCTCGCTACGAAAAGCCAGAGAAGTGGATTGGGCATTTGAAGCGCCTTGCCCATGAGGATGAATCCGATGCAGGAGCCGATCTGACTGTAAAGCAGAATCGGCCTGCGCCCATATCTATCGCTCAAATGTCCCAGAATCGGCGCGGCAATGAACTGGCAAAACGAATATGAGGCAATCAGGATTCCAATAGTCTGCGGTGAAGCACCAAATTTGCTGGCGTAATATGGCAACAACGGCAAGATTATACTGAAGCCCAGAAGGTCAACGAAGACAACGATGAAGATTGGAATGAGGCGTTTGTTGCTGAACATTTGAAGTCAAAATTAAAAGTATTTCTGAAGAATCGACTGGGCAGTCTAAATCAAAGAGAGAATACGAAACAAACGAAACAAACGAAACAAACGAAAAGTTGGGCATTTTTCGTTTGTTTCGTTTGTTTCGTTTGTTTCGTATTCTCTCTTCAGCTTGACGTAGTGCCGTCCGCGGTTAACTGAGGAGCTAAAAACTAAATCGCATCCCCATCTCAATTCTTCTTCCCGGCAAGGCTGCTGTAGCCTGTTCGAAGAACGGCGATGTCTGCACGCCTGAGAATGCGATCAGATTTGTATGGTTAAACAGATTGGTCGCTTGAACGAAGAACTCCGTGCGGAACCGCTTGTTGTTTGCACCGGGTAGCGAACCCATTGAACCGAGCATCTCACCGGCGTCGCCGCCGCCGCGAAGAATACGTACCTGTGGGGCGCCAGCGCCCTGGGCATCAGGTTGTTTCCCGAAACCGAAGCCCCAGCCCAGACGCAGATTCAAATCCCAACGTCCTGCGCCGCGAGAGCTGTTGCGGTTAATTCCTTGTGGGCGATCATTGACAATTGAATCTCCGTTGTCATCAAAGCCGGTCGTGATGTTATATGGCAGCGCTGAACTGGCCTGGAAGATCGTACCAAGACGCAACCCCAGTGGAAGGGTGAAGTTGGACATGAGGAAGAATCGATGGCGTATGTCCTGCGGCGATGGCCCTCGTTCGTATCGCAAATCGTAATTATTTACCGGCAGACTCAGTGGCCCGTCAGTCTCATTGGTCGTGTTTGAATAGACATAGCTGGCTCCCAGGAAAAACTTACCGGGCTTCATCCAGTTCACATTGACAACAAATGTGCGATTGAAAGAATTGGATGAGGATTCGATCTGTGTAATGTTTCCAGTAATCGGATCGGGGCGGCCGAGGCCTGGTACCGGCGCATTGATGTTACGCCCGCGCATTTGATGGACGCCGTGGCGATAGAAATACTGTGTGATTAAACGCAGATTTTTCGGGAATTCCTGTTGCAGCCCGATGGAGGCCTGCTGGACATAGGGCATTTTCATACCCGGATCAACCTGAATGAGGCTTGGCGGCAGAGACGAAGGCGCCCCACAGGCGAACGGTGTAGGAAAACAGGGGTTGAGCACTACCAGATCGAGTTGTTGTTGTCCGTTGACGCGCAGCGCCTGTTCATAGGTCTCTGAAGCAAACCAGTCGTAAAATACTCCCGCGCCGCCACGGATGGTCGTCTTGCCGCTTTTGAAGGGTGACCAGGCGAATCCAAACCGGGGTGCGAAATTGTTTTTGTCATCGAGATTGGTCTGTGATTCATGTCGCACACCGAAACTCAATGTTAAGCTTTTGCGCACACGCCAATCATTCTGCCAATACCAGGCGAATTGAAATTGATTGAAGTCGACCGAGCCGGCGCCCAGACGCTCGGTGTAGGTCGCCGGTCTTCCGGCGTTGAAGGCCTCGAGGCTTGAAAAGATGAATGTGCCATTCTGATTGCGCAGTTCATTGCTCTGATAATTCGCTGCCTCGAACAAAAAACCTGCGCGCATCGTGTGCTTTTTGATGGCAAGATCGACATTGTCAGCAACCTCGAATTCCCGCACACGGCGCGAACTATTGATCTGGCCGCCACCGCGATTGAATGCATTCAGCACTAGAATTGTCGTTGCAGATGATAGTGAACTGACATCTACCCTTTGCCATAACGCCTGGAATCGAAATTCATTGAAGAGCTTCTTGCCGATTGCTCCCGAATCAGCAAATCGCAGGATCTGCTCAGCCGAATCTGTCGTATAACCCCGTTCGGGAAAATCGAAATTTCCGACACCATTGTTATCGCGTCGTGTTGCGTTGTGTTGATATTCAACCCGTGCCGTATGCGTACCCGTCAGCAAGTGTTCTACGCGCGCATTCAAATTCAATGTTCGCCAGGGCTGTAATACCTGATCGTAGAAATTGCCCTGAGGCAATGCAGCGACGATTGTCTTCGCTTCATAAGAGTTCACGCCATCGGCGGCTACGAACAACGAGGTACGATTTTTCCAGAGCGGCCCGCCGAGATCGATACCGAACCTCCGATTCTGTTCGGGCGCGCGGAAAGGAGCGAAGGCATTCCGCGCATTCAAGGACTCATCACGAAAGCCGAAATTGAGACTGCCGTGCCAGGCGTCAATCCCCGGCTTGGTTAAGATGTCCACGCTGATGAATGACGATTCGTGGTTTTCTGCGGCATAGGAATTACTGCGAAAACGAATTTCTCGTATTTGATTTTTTGGTGGGAGATGGCCGCCGCGGAACCCATTGACGCGGAATGTCGCTCCCGGCCCGGCAATCTGACGCAGCGCTTCTTCGAACTCTTCGGGGTCGTCCGGCAAATTCGCAATCTGTTCCGGAGTGAGTACTGTCGCGAATGCGTCCCCGCGCGGATCGGTCTTGGCTTCGCGTTGATCACGTTCGACTTTGATCTCTTCCTGGACGGCAGCAACTTCGAGTCTTACTTCGATTTGATTGTTCTCCGGTCGTAACACAAGATCGTTGATTGTGAGGGTGGCAAAGCCATCGGCTGAAACTCGCACCTGGTACTTGCCAGGCGCGAGTCGATTGAAATCAGCCTCACCGCGTTTGTTGGTCGTCGAAACCTGTGTTTGTTTGTTGATGCTGACACGTGCGTTCGGAATCGTCGCACCGGCCGGATCAAGGACCATGATGCGCAAGCTCGCGTCACTTATTTTTTTACTCTGAGCAAATATCGGATCCATCGTAATTGCTGTGAGTATCAATGCTTGTATCAGTTGCGCATGGATTCTTCCTACTCTCATTGAGTTACTCCCTGACGGTTTCTCTATCTCCGCAATGACTAAAGTCCAAGAGAGAACGCGAAACACGCGAAATGATGCGAAACACGCGAAAAAGCCCA
>JAKEHZ010000346.1 GCA_022614735.1 Acidobacteriota bacterium
CCCCGCGTGCTGGGTTTCCGGAAGGGGCTCCTTACCGAAGTCCAGCACGCGGGGACGCGTGCGCTCCCAGGGATTTTCAGAGGAGCCTGATGATGCTGATGTTGGATGGTCACACGCGCGCCGAGATGTGGCGACATCTAATCTCGGTGATCGAGAAGTACCTCAATGAAGTTCACACTGCGCGCGTCGCGCCTGAGTTGGACGCAGACAAGATTCGCGCGTTGTTGAGAGAGTGCGATTTCCAGCGTCCGATCAGCCCGTTCGATGCCATCAGCTTGGTCGCCGACGGGATGTGGCAGTATCAGGTTCACACCACTCACCCGCGATATTTCGGGCTCTTCAATCCGCCTTCGACGACGATGGGGATCGCCGCAGATGCGCTGGTTGCCGCTTTCAATCCGCAGCTGGCCGCGTGGAGTCACAGCCCATTTGCAACAGAGATCGAACAACATCTCATTCGCCATTTTGGGTATCGGTTTGGGTATGACCCGTGGACGATTGACGGGACTTTCACTTCGGGTGGCTCCGAAGCCAACCACACGGCTTTGCTGACGGCCCTCACTCACTCGTTTCCCGAATTCGGCGAAGATGGAGTGCGCGCTTTGCCGGAGCAGCCCGTAATTTACGTCTCATCGGAAGGGCACCATTCTTTTCTGAAAGCAGCGCGGGCGAGCGGACTGGGCGCTGCCGCTGTGCGCGAGATTCCGGTCGATGACAGATTGAAAATGAGCTTGGAAGCATTAGTTGCGCGCATCGCGCGAGACAGAGTCGAAGGTTTCAAGCCATTGATGATCGTCGCGACCGCAGGGACGGCCGGCGCCGGGATCATTGATCCGATTGCCGATCTGGCAAATGTCGCCGAGCGAGAGGGAATGTGGTTTCACGTCGATGCGGCGTGGGGCGGCGGAGCGGCGCTCGTGCCGGGTTTGCGACCGCTGCTGCTCGGCGGAATCGAGCGGGCAGATTCGATCACTTTCGACGCGCACAAGTGGCTGTCGGTGCCCATGGGCGCGGGAATCTATCTGACTCGCCATCCGGAGGTTCTCGAACGGACGTTTAGAGTCGCGACCGGCTACATGCCGCGCGATGCTGCCGGGATGGACGTCATCGAACCTTACACGCATTCGATTCAATGGTCTCGACGATTCATCGGGCTTAAGGTTTTCCTCTCGCTGCTGGTGGCCGGATGGGATGGTTATGCCGAGCATATCCGTCATCAGATTGCCATGGGTGATCACCTGCGCCGTTCGCTTGAGGCCTCATGCTGGGAGGTGGTCAACCGAACGCCGTTGCCTGTCGTCTGTTTTGTCGATCGAGAGCATCCCGACGGCAGAACGGCTGAATACCTCGATGCAATTGTTCATACCGTAGTCGCCTTTGGCGAGGCATGGATTTCCACGGCGCGTATTGGCGCGGGCCAGCCGGTGATAAGAGCCGGCATAACGAATTACCGCACCGGGCCGGAGAACGTGGAGGCTCTGGTCGCGGTGCTCAATCAAGCGCGCTCCAGGGAGAGCGATATATATGTTGGATGTAATTCTGAAGCGGTTTGAGATCCCGGACGAAACTCGCTTATTTGAGAAGGGCAAATTCGACATCGTCAAGATTGGAGGAATGACCATCGGCAGAGCGAGCTACGAACCCGGTTGGAGATGGTCGGAGCACGTCAGCCCGATTGCGGGCACGCCGTTGTGCGAAGTCGAGCACGTCGGGTTGGTTATTTCAGGCAGAGCAATGGTTGCCCTGAACGATGGAACTCAATTTGAACTCACGCCCGGAAGTCTTTTCTACATCCCGCCCGTCCCGCACGACAGTTGGGTTATTGGAGACGAATTTTATGTCTCATTGCACTTCTTGGGCGCAGATCATTACACGAAGGGAGAAAAGAGATGACGGCAGAAGAGAGAAGAGAATTGATCGCGAAGTATGCGGCCGGTTACGGCGAAGTCGTTAAAGCGCTCGAAGGGTTTCCGAAAGGGGATTTGACCGCGCATCCACTGCCGGGCAAATGGAGCGCGCGCGAAATTGTGCAGCATCTGGCTGACAGCGAGATGACGAGCGCGATTCGTCTGCGGCGATTGCTGGTCGAAGAAAAACCGGTCATTCACGGCTACGATCAGGAGCTGTTTGCAACACGTCTGAATTACAACGAGCGTGACATAGCCCCCGCTCTCGATGCCCTGCGCGCATCGCGCTCAACGACCCTGCAATTGCTCGAACAGATGACTGAGGAAGACTGGCAACGCGAAGGGACGCACAGCGAAAGCGGTCGTTACACGCCGGAGGACTGGCTAAAGATTTACGCCGCGCACGCGCACGGTCATGCCGATCAGATTCGGGACTTGCACAAGGCTTTATCGTAGAGGATTTCAATATGACCAGACCAGATTCGACAGAATACGTTCAGTACTTTGGCAAATATATTTCGCTCGTGCCCGGAGACACCATCGTCACGACGTTGAGCGATCAAATCGAAACCACACTGAAACTATTGCAAAGCCTCAGCGAGCCGCAGGGCGAATTGCGCTATGCGCCGGGCAAATGGAGTATCAAAGAAGTAATCGGCCACCTGATTGACACCGAGCGTATCTTCGCCTACCGCGCCTTGCGTATCGCGCGCGACGATCGGACACCGCTCTCGGGTTTTGATGAGAATAATTACATCGCCAACAGCAACTTCGACGCACGCCGGTTGGCTGAGATAGCTGACGAATTCGAGGTCGTGCGAAAAGCCAATGTTTACCTGCTCAGGCATCTCGACGACGAGGCCTGGATGCGTCGCGGCGTGGCCAATGAAAACGAGATCAGCGTACGGGCTATTGCCTACATCATGGCAGGTCACGAGCTGCATCATCTGGAGATCATCCGGTCACGATATCTCTGATACGGTTGTGGCTTGATAAGTTGAGGAATTTATAATGGCAGTCGATGTTTCAACAGAAAACGATGAGATTGTGAATGCCACGAGGAGCCGGGTGCGCGGCGAGAAAGCGCACCTGCGAGTCGCCGATGCGCTGAGCCATCTCACCGACCCGGAAGGAATAAGATCTGTCGTGTTGTTCGAGCACGGCAGTTTGCAGGTAAAGATGTATGCGCCAAGAGACCACGATCCGCAGAGACCCCATTCGCGCGATGAAATTTACGTCGTCGCGCAGGGTGGCGGGGTATTTTTTAACGGCACGACCCGGCGCAAATTTCGCGCCGGCGATTTGATCTTCGCGCCGGCCGGGAACGAGCACCGGTTTGAGGAGTTCACAGAAGATTTCGCCGTGTGGGTGATGTTTTATGGCCCTGATGGTGGAGAAGCTTTAAACTGAAAGTCGAAATTAGTTAAGAGTTTCAACACAAAGGATCAAAGGGTCAAAGGAGGATATAGGCTTGCCTTTTTTCTTCTTTGACCCTTTGACCCTTTGATCCTTTGTGTTGAAACTCTTAACTAATTTCGACTTTCTCTTCATCCAGCAAAATTCTGGAGCAGCTTCAACCCCGCTGTCTGGCTCTTCTCAGGGTGGAACTGCACTCCGACCACATTCTCACGCCCGCAGATCGAAGCAAAACGGCTTTCATATTCCGTCTCGCCCAGGACACAGGCTTGATCGGTCGTTTCAACGTAATAAGAGTGCACAAAGTAGAAGAACGATCGGTCAGGCAGGTCGCGAAAGACAGGGTGGCTTTGTTTAAATTCGACCTGGTTCCAGCCGACGTGCGGCACGCGCACCCCATCAGGAAACTTCACGACGCGGCCCGGCAGCAATCCCAGCCCTCGATGCACACCGAATTCGTGGCCCTCTTCGAACATCATCTGCAGGCCTACGCAGAGGCCGATTATCGGCTTGCCTGCATGTGCAGCTTCGATCACCAGTTCATCAAAACCGAGTTTGCGCAGACTGTCCATCGCATAACCAAACGCGCCGACTCCGAGAAGCACTAGTTTGCCGGCATCGCGCAAGACTTTCTCATCGCGCGTGACAACTGCCGGAATGCCTTGAGAGGTAAAAGCTTTCTCGACGCTTCGGAGATTTCCGACTCCATAGTCAATGATGGCGATCGTCATCGTTAGTTTCCGGAGATAGTTCCTTTCGTCGACATCACGCCTTCGATCCGTTCGTCAATCCGTACAGCCTGCGAGAGCGCACGCGCAGCGGATTTAAATACGGCCTCGATGATGTGGTGTTGATTACGCCCATAAAAGATTTCAATGTGCAAATTGCATTTGCAGTGCTCAGCAAACGAGCGCCAAAAATGTTCAGCGAGTTCGACCGAAAACGTCCCGATTTTGTCGCGTGTGTTTTTGACTTTGTAGACGAGATAAAACCGCCCGGACAGATCGACAACCGCGCGCGCCAGCGTCTCATCCATCGGCACATAGGCCGTGCCGTAACGCGCGATGCCTTTTTTGTCACCCAGGGCCTGAGCAAAGGCCTGGCCAAGGCTGATAGCAGTGTCTTCAACCGAATGATGGTCGTCAATCTGCAGATCGCCCTGGCAGGTTATTTCGAGATCGAACAGCCCGTGCCGCGAGAATAGTTCAAGCATATGATCTAGAAATGGGACGCCGGTATTGATGTGACTCTCGCCCGTGCCATCTAAACTCAGCGCGATCTTCACATCGGTCTCTTTGGTTTTTCGTTTGATCTCGGCTTTGCGGTTCATAAATAAGTCCGGACTGTCGAGAGAGATGAAGAGAGAATACGAAACAAACGAAATAAACGAAACAAACGAAAAGCTGGGCATTTTTCGTTTGTTTCGTTTATTTCGTTTGTTTCGTATTCTCTCTTCATCCCCGACTACTTGAATATCTCCTTCAACGCCGCGATCAGCGTGTTGTTTTCTTCCGGCGTGCCAACAGTAATGCGGACGTATTCCGATAACATCGGCGCTTTGCTCACATCGCGAATCAGAATACCGCACGCGTGCAGCCCTTCAAACAACTGCTTCGGTGGAATTGCTGTCCTGACCGCGAAGAAATTCGCGGCAGAAGGAACAGGCATCAGCCCTTCGATCTTCTGCAATTCGGAAAATAATCGTTCACGCTCGCACCGCAACGCCTCGACCTGTGGCCTCAGAAGATGGAGATTTTCGAGCGCTACTTCAGCAGCCATCATCGAAAAGAAGTTCAGGCTGTAAGGCATCTTCGCCTTGGCGAATTCGCGAATGAGCTCCGGCGCCGCAAGACAATAGCCAACGCGCAACCCGCCCATGGCCATCGCCTTGGAAAACGTCCGCAGGATGACGAGATTTTTGTGTTGTCGCAGCAGAGGCACGAAATTTTCTCCGCCGATTTCCAGATAAGCCTGATCCAGCACAATCAAACCGTCCGTGTTTCGCAGCAAAGATGTCAGGTCTCGCGTATAGATGACACAGCCTGTCGGGTTGTTAGGTGAGCAAATTATAGTCAGATCGGCCTTGCTCGCGACGATCTTGCTGGCTAATCGCGGGATGTTGAAAGTCAGGTCCTCGTTGAGTGGAACGGAAAGGATCTCGCCGCCTGCGACGTTGATGACCTGGCGATAGACCGAAAAGGTCGGCTCCGGCAAAACCACGCGCACGCCTTTTTCGACTGTTGAGTTGACGACCGATTGAATCATTTCATTCGATCCGTTTCCTGCCATCACGCCGTCGGGTGTCCAGCCGGCGTATTCAGCCAGCTTTTTCAGGAGCGAAGTTGGAACGAAATCGGGATAACGCGCCCAATCGTAATTCCTCGCTCGGCGCAGCACTTCTTCTTTGATTTGGATAGGCATGCCGAACGGGTTTTCGTTCTGGTTGATCTTGATCGGCGCTTCAAGCGGCGCGAGCGTGTAGGCGGTGATCTCGCGAACGTTCGGTTTGATTTTGTCCAGTGGCGACGACATTTCAGTTGCTCGATTTGGCGGCAGCCCTCTTCGTCAGATCGTCAGCAGGATTCACCCAGATAACCTTGAACGGCCCCATGCCGTGTACCTGAACGACGGTTTCCTCTTTGGCCTGGAGGAAATGCGGCATCCTTTTCGGCATGAGCACATATGATCCGGCGATGATCTCTTGTCCGGCTGCCAGATCGAACCTCTCGCCCATACCGATGGTGGCCTTTCCGCTGAGAACCGTGATGTGTTCATCCGTAGGATGCAAGTGTGGCGGAACCTTCAATCCCGCCTGCATTTTGATGCGGATGACAAATAGGCCTGTTTTGCTGGGATCGCCGGAAATAGTGGCCCTCTCGGCCCCAGGGATGAAGGGCTGCCATTTGATAGCATCCGGAGCAATCACTGAATGAGCGTCTTGAGCCTGAGCAACTGCGGGGTCGGTCTTTTTTTTCTCCTCCCCGGTTTGGGCAAGGCATAGAGAAGCAAGCGCCACCGAGAGCGCGACAATCAAAATAAGATGGATTTTCATGGTTTTGCTCCTTTTACCAAGTTCACCCGCCCGCTACTGCAGCTGGGGGTGTGATTATTCTTCAACTCTGATCGTAACAGCTCGCGCGTGCGCGTCAAACCCTTCAGCCAGCGCCAACTGCTCGATCGACGCAGCTGTCCGATGCAATTCACTCTGCGTGTAGCGAATGATGCTCGTCCGTTTCAGAAAATCATAAACGCCAAGAGCCGAAGAGAAGCGCGCTGTGCCGCCGGTCGGCAGAACATGGTTGGTCCCGGCGAAGTAATCTCCGACCGTTTCCGGCGAGTACGGGCCAATGAAGATCGCGCCGGCATTGCGAATCTTGGCAGCCGTCGCCTCGCTCTCGGCTGTCATGACTTCGATATGCTCAGGCGCGAGGCGGTTGGCGAGCGTGCAGGCGGCATCGAGCGATTCGACGACGATCAGTGCGCCAAAATTTGCCAGCGACCTTTCGATGATTTCACGGCGCGCAAGAGTTTGAGTTTGATTGATGATCTCTTGACGAACTGCGACCGCAAATTTTTCGCTTGGCGTAATCAAAATTGCCGCGGCATCTTCCGAGTGCTCGGCCTGCGAAAGCAAATCAGCAGCCACAAAATCTGCGCGCGCAGTATCGTCCGCAATGACGACGATCTCGCTGGGGCCCGCGATAGAGTCAATGTCTACAGCTCCATAAACGAGCTTCTTGGCCGCAGCCACGTATCGATTGCCCGGTCCAACGATCTTGTCCACACGAGGAATGGTCTCTGTGCCGCAAGCGAGAGCAGCAACCGCTTGAGCGCCGCCGACGGTATAGATTTCAAATAATCCCAGTTCTTTGAGCACAGCGGCGATGATGGGATTATTAGTGAACTGTGCCGGCGGCGTGGCGACGATGATGCGTTCGACACCTGCGACTTTCGCGGGCACGGCGTTCATCATCACCGTCGAAGGGTAGGCGGCGCTGCCGCCGGGGACGTACAGTCCAACGATTTCCAGCGGTCGTATGCGCTGACCTAAACGTACGCCATTAGCCCCCTCGATCTCCCAATCACGCACAAGTTGTCGTTCATGATAATAACGGATGTTTGAAATGGCCTCACGCATCGCTGCAAGGAGTTCTTGATCAACTTGCGCGGACAATTCTTCAATCAGCTGACGATCAGCCAGCATCCCATTCGCGGCCAGCGCTACTCCATCGAAGCGGGCTGTATACTCGATTACGGCTTCATCACCGCGCGTAGCAACATCGCGCACGATGGCTTCGGCCTGGGCCAGAATTTCGCCGTCCAGTCCCAGGCTGCGACTCAAAATGCGTTGCAGCCTCTCACTCTCTCCAAGACGCGAATCAGTTAGCTTAACGATTTCGATCATGGTTTTAGAATTTCGGTTAGATCGGCGATTAGCGCACCGACCTCGACACGTTTCAAATGAAAGCTTGCGCGATTGACGATCAGCCGCGCAGTTGATTCAGTGATTACGTCAATCACCTCAAGCCCGTTTTCATTCAGCGTCCGGCCGGTCTCAACGAGATCGACAATTCGATCGGACAGCCCAAGCAGAGGAGCCAGTTCGACCGATCCGGAAAGCGAGACGACTTCAATCGGCACGCCCTTTGTATGAAAGTATTCGGTAGTGATGCGCGGATACTTGGTCGCTACGCGCACAGTTGCGAGCAGATTGTAATCCTGGCCTACGACTTCGCGCTTCCCCGCGACCGCGATTCTGCATCGTCCGATCCCCAGATCGAGCGGCTCATGCACGCCGGCTTGCGATTCGAGCAGCACGTCACGCCCACACACACCCACATCGGCCACACCATACTCGACATAGGTCGGCACATCAGCCGGTTTGACGAAGACGAAGCTGAAACGACCATCGGTCGAATTGAGGAGCAGTTTGCGCGAGTTCAATTCGCTTTCAGCAACGATGATGCCTGCCCGGGCAAAGAGCGCGATCGCATCGTCCTGCAGCCGGCCTTTTGAAAGTGCGATGGTTAACTTGTGTCCGGGTTTGATGTCGTTACTGCTCACAGATCTTCACCTTTTTATCCCGCACCCGTAGCTTGCGGGCTTCGTCGAATATTCGCACAAGATCGCCATCGGATTTGACGTTTTGCGTTGCCTCAGCGCTGCGCCAATTTGATTCAGGAATTCGGCGGGAGATCGCTCCAGCCAATCCATCGAGAGCGAAAGAAAACCCGATCGCCGGTTCCGGCGCGCCGAAGTTGCCGATCAAATTGTCATAACGTCCGCCACTGCCCAGTTCTACACCCCACTCCGGCACATAGACTTTGAAAGTCAAACCGGTGTAGTACTCCAGACCGCCCGCATCTCCCAGGTCTATATCGAAATTCTCCTTCAAACCGAGACCGGCCAGAGTCGCATAGATTTCTGCGATCTGTTCGACCGCTGCGCGTGACCTTTCATTGATCAGGATTTCGCGTGCCTGCGCAATGGCGTCGTCTTTACCGGCGATTTGAGTCAGACGACAGAAACCCTGCCGGCGTGATTCTTCAACGTGCGACGCCACCCGCGTCAGGAATTCAGACAGCGCGAGGCTGTTGCGGCGATCGATCAGTTCACGCAGTTGCGCGCGGCCTGCGCTGTCGAGTTTGAGATAATCGACAACACCATTAAAAAAGTCCACGTGTGAAAGCGCAATGCGGAAATCGCCGAGGCCGAGCATAGTTAAGACTTCTGCCGCGATAAGCAGGATTTCGATGTCGGCGACGATGACCGGCTGGCCGATATGTTCGACGCCGAGTTGATGAAACTCGCGCGCGGACTTTTCGGTCGGCTCATCGTAACGAAAGACCTCGCCGGAATAACAAATACGCAGCGGGCGCTGTTTGTTTTTGAACCGCGTCGCCACAGTGCGCGCAACGAGCGAAGTCAATTCCGGCCGCAGGGCGAGCAGAGCGCCGTCGCGATCGACGAAGCGATAGGTCCGCTCGGCTTTCTCTTCACCCATCCCGCGCGCAAAGAGGTCGTGGTAATCGAACATCGGCAGGAGGATCTCGTCGTACGACCAGCCGGCGAAGACTTCCATCGCGCGTCGCTCGACATAACGGCGCAGCTTGACTTCGTCGTCGAAGAAGTACTGCACACCTGCCGGGATTTTGGTGAGTGATGACATACAGGATAAAAACTTCAGTGTGAGCTTTGTCCCGTAGGGACATCCGAAATCACTCGCCCACGATTATCAACCTTCACTTCCATGGCCCTGGACTTCACGCCACAAAGCGCAAACCGCGCCTTCATCGCTTCAGCAATCTTTTCGCAATTCTCAGTCGCAAACGCTATGATCGTTGATCCCGCGCCGCTGATGGCGACGCCTAACAAGCCGGGATATTTCCCGGTCTCGTCATTGAGATGCAGGGCTTCGCTCAAGCCTTGCGCGAGTGGAGCACGGTACGGCTGATGCATTCGGTCTCGCAGGGCTTCGTTGAGCAAATCGAAGCGTTCTTCTGCCAGAGCAGCCTGCAACAATGCCCCGCGCTGTAAATTGTAGATAGCATCGTGTCGCGTCACCATTTGCGGCAAGACGGCTCGCATCTTCGTCGTCTCCATTTCGATCTCGGGAATGCAGAGGACGATCTTAATTGCTTCAGGCCAGGGTCGTCTGACAGCGATCATCGAGCGGCGTTCTGTGCCCGAATAATCAATGAACTCTTGGACGACTGCGACGACTATTCCGCCGAGAGTGCTTGGCCCGAGGTTGTCGCCGTGACCTTCAAAATGAAGCGCATAATCGAAGAAGTCTTCCTGGTTCAACCGGTCGCCGGTCAAGGCTTCATAGATTGAAATGCCGGCGATAATCGCTGCGCTGCTGCTGCCCAATCCGCGTGCGAGTGGAATCTGGCTGTCAACGCGCAACCGGGCGCCGGGCAGACCCTTCCTGCCGTTGCTGCGCTCCGCGGCAACGTAGCGCGCGGCGCGCACAATCAGATTCGATTCATCGAGTGGGATCTTCTCAGCGCCTTCACCGGTGGGAATGATTTCGAACCCGTGAGATTGTGGCTCGACTTCGATACGAAGATAGAGCGAGAGGGCTAAGCCACAGGTATCAAAACTTGCGCCTAAGTTTGATGTGGATGCGGGGACGATGATTTCGGTTTTCGTCATCTTTTGGTAAAGGCAGTATGAGAAGAGAGAATACGAAACAAACGAAACAAACGAAATAAACGAAAAAGCGCAAATTTTTCGTTTGTTTCGGCAAGTTTCATCTTCCTGTTAACAATTTCAACACAAAGGGTCAAAGGGTCAAAGAGTCAAAGGGGGATAAAGTCTTGATTTATTTCTTCTTTGATCCTTTGACCCTTTGACCCTTTGTGTTGAAATTGTTAACTAGTTTCGGCTTTCTGTGAAAATTGTCTTTGTTTCGTCCTATTCGTTTGTTTCGTATTCTCTCTTCCCCGTCAAGCGCCGATAAAGCGAGCATAGAGTGACCGGGCCACATTCGGATCGTCAGTCCCTTTGATGATACTGCGGGCATCGGGAAATACTGTGATCTCATGTTCGCCCGACTTGAACTTCAGTAAATATCGATTGTAACTCACTTCGCCCGCAACGCGCAGTTGTTCCGCGAGGTTTGCGAAATCAATTTGTGTGCTCACCGCAGGCGTAATCTGCACGGCATTGCGCCCACAGAGGGTCATCGTGAGTTGTCCGGAACGTGCGGTGAGAAAGTCATATTGACCTTGTGTGCAGGCGCGACACTGGTCTTGACCGCGCAATCGATCAATCCTGAGTCTGGTAAATTTGGTTTCCCATAAATCGAACTGGAGAAGCGAGCCATGGAGCTTTTCGGTCTGGCCGGTGAGCAGTTTCATTGCTTCAGAGACCTGATATGAGGCGACCGTTGCAACGATGGGCAGAATCACCCCGGCTGTATCACAGGTCAGCGAAGTGCCGGGCGCGGGCATTTCAGAGAACAGACAGCGCAAGCAAGGAGTCTCGTGAGGACGAATCGTCATCTGCACACCATAAGAGCCGACTGCTGCGCCATAGACCCAGGGTCTGTTCAATTTCACGGCCGCGTCGTTGATCAGAAAACGAACCTCAAAATTGTCCGTGCCGTCCAGCACAACATCCGCATCGCCAATCAAATTTTCAACGTTTGAGTAGTTGACGTCTTTGACGATAGCTTCGACTTTGATCTCTGAATTGATACGGTTGATACGCGCTTCGGCAGCCACCGCTTTGGGCAATCTCTCATCTACATCTCGCTCTTCAAAGATGATCTGGCGCTGGAGGTTCGATTCTTCGATGAAGTCCCGGTCGACCAGTCGAAGACGACCAACTCCCGCGCGCGCGAGCATCTCGGCGTGCATCGCTCCGAGCGCGCCACAGCCGATGATAACCGCGTGCGAGTTTGCGAGTAGTTCCTGACCCTCTTTGCCAATGCCTGAGAAGAGTATCTGGCGGGAGTAACGTTCGAGGTTCATCTTTGAAGAGAGAGTGGGAGAGCGGGGAGACTGGGGGACGGGGGGACTGGGAGACGGGGCGATGGGGAGTATTTTCATTTTCAATTTGTCATTTGTCATTTGTCATTGATCGAACCGCACGCATAGTGATGACAAATGACAAATTGAAAATGAAAATACTCCCCATCGCCCCGTCTCCCAGTCCCCCCGTCCCCCAGTCTCCCCGCTCTCTCTTATTTGGTTGTTTTGATCAAAATCTCAGTTCCAGCCGGGAGTTTGACCTTCTTGCTGCCGGTAATGAGGGTTGAGCCTGCGCCCGCTCCACCGCCAACGGCTGCGCCGATAGCAGCGCCTGAGCCTCCACCGGCAATGCCGCCAATAATCGCGCCAAGAGCCGCACCGCCGACTCCGCGCTTCGCCGTCGTCTTACCCTGGCTACCGCTCTTGACGTTGCCCTCCTCATCAACCTCCTTGGCCGATTTTTCATCGTAGACCTGGACGAGTTGGGCCGCGATTGGGATTGTCTGGCCATTGTTAAGCCGAATTCTGTCAAAAGTCAGAGAGAGTTGTGTCTGGCCTTTCATTTTACCCGATTGATTAATTGCGGCGACGTGGCCCTCAACCGTCGAATCCATATATTTCTCGGGAGAGAGGACGATTGCTGTGAAAGTGTCGCCGTCTTTTGCCTTTTTCGTATCAATTTCATTTTCCAGCCGAACCCTCATCTCTGTGCCGACCGGAATTTTAGGAGTACGTTTCGCGGTAGTGCTCGATTTTTTACTGGTCGTCTGTGCATCTGAGTGGTTAAGTGCGCCGGAAATGGCGATCATCGACAATATTAGACTAAAACGAATAATCGATCTCGGTAGATTCTGCATATCTCTGCTCCTTCCGATGAAATATCAGTAATTAAGTGGGTTTCATTGGGAGGCTTGACCTTGAAAGCTTAACAAACAAATTTGCGTGGGGGAAGCCGGCTGCACGACTGTAGATATTGCGATGGATTGGTCTCGTATTTGGCCGGGGAAGTTTACTAAGTTTGATGGGGTTTCTATAATCGCGCGGCATCGTTCTATTCCGGCTGAACCTGACTATTCCGGCTGAACCTGAAGAGAAAGGATTGATAGACCTGGCGTGTTGAAAAAAATTATTGCCCCGGAGAATCTCCTCAACTGGTTATTGATCTTCGTTCCGATAGCCATTGTACTTGAGTGGACGCACGCAAAACCGATTGCCATCTTCGTCACATCAGCGCTGGCTATAATTCCGCTGGCCGGCTGGATGGGGCGCGCGACCGAACACCTTGCGGAAAAGATGGGTGAAGGGATTGGAGGATTGCTCAATGCGACCTTCGGCAACGCCGCCGAGTTGATCATAGCCCTGGTGGCCATGCGAAGAGGATTGTTCGATGTAGTTAAAGCTTCAATTACCGGTTCGATTGTGGGAAATATCCTGCTGGTCCTCGGACTAAGTATACTCCTTGGGGGGTTGAAGTATCCTAATCAGGTTTTCAACAGGGCAGCAGCCATGCTTGGCTCGACCATGCTGGCATTGTCCGCTATCGCGCTGCTGATGCCCGCGCTCTTTCATATTCTGGTAGCCAATAAGCCAAATGTGCGCGAACAGGACTTGAGTCTGGAAATCGCCATAGTCTTATTTATCACTTATGTGTTAAGTCTGATTTTCACCCTGCGCACGCATTCCCATCTTTATTCTGGTGCTGTTGAAGTGGAGGGAGAGCAAGCGGCAACCGGGGCACACGGCTGGAGCAAGTCGCGATCACTCATCGTGCTGCTGGTGGCGACGGGGCTGGTGGCATTGATGAGCGAATTCCTGGTTGGAGCGGTCGAAGAAGCTTCACACGTGCTCGGTCTGAGCGGAGTTTTCGTCGGAGTTATTCTGGTAGCGATTATCGGTAATGCGGCTGAACATTCGACCGCGGTGCTGATGGCATTGAAGAACAAAATGGATCTGTCGCTGAACATCGCCATCGGGTCGAGTATGCAGATAGCGCTCTTCGTCGCGCCTGTACTGGTCTTCGTGAGTTACCTGTTCGGAAAACCGATGGACCTCCTCTTCACAACACTGGAAGTTGTGACGGTTGCGGTTTCAGTGGCGGTCGTCGCCCTGATCGCGCAAGATGGCGAATCGAACTGGATGGAAGGTGTTTTGCTGTTGGCCGTTTACACGATTCTCGGCCTTACCTTTTACATGCTTCCTGTTTAAATCATTAATACTCACTTCCTGTTTGTCGGTACAGGCATCTTCTCTCTAATGGGCTTGCTTGCAACCAGTTCTCGCCAGACTTTCTTCTCTGTGTTCTCGGCTTGTGCTTCAAGCTCTTTTAACAAGTCATCACGTTTTGAAAGTAAATTCTTAAGTTCAGGGGCGACTGATCCGGACTTCCTTCGCACGTGTTGGCTGAGAAACAAGCTGTTCGTTTCCTCAACATACTTTTTGACTTTTCCTGTGAGTTCAGGACTGTTCAATATATGAACAGCGTGGGTCATCTCATGGCCCAGAACTTCCGCGTATCGCTCTTCCTTGTTGAGATCGACGAAAGGAACAAAGCCATCTGCGCGCGCCGCATGAGGTCCGACATAGGCCTGGTCGATATTCGGCAGGTTGAGCTTAATTACCGTGACATGTCTCCCGCCCCCTGGATCGAAATACTCGATGCTGAAGTTTCCGGCCGTACATGTAGATGTGCGATTGAGACGGATTACTTCAACATAGACTGCATGCCCGCTTGTATCTATCCATTCCCACAACCACCGAAGAGTAGGATGCAATGGCTGCCGCTCGTTGTCTTCAGCGAATACGAGCCGCTCGATTGCTCTCCATTTTTCGAGATCTTTGACGGATAGACGGTCTGGGAGAAGACCGGAAAGTTCCTTAGGCTGGTTGCGCTGCAAAGCAGATACGGGCTGTAAAATCGATTCTTGTGTGTAGACAGCAGGAAGTAGGTTGACCAGTAGCGACACTCCTACTAGCCCCAATAACTGACATCCCAGCATGTGACCTCCTCAGTGGAAGAGTGAACAATCTATTGAATTTGTGTTGGGGCTTTATTTGATTAGTGTTCGGTCTGTTAGTTGGGAGTAGGACAGGCGGATTATAACCGAGAAGCTTCAAAAGTCATGTGAGAAATCGATGGTTTTGGAAGAAAAGATTGAGTCACTATCGAATCTTTTTATGTAGGTGGGTCTGTATTGATGCCTAAAAAGGAGAAAGGCTCAGGGTGCCTCATTCACCACTGAGCCTGAAATGCAATACTCACACGCAAAAATTACTGGTGACCCTAATAAGATAGCTGTTGAATACCCTCACTGTATTTAGCAGCTTTGATCACCTTTCTTGCCCGCTTACACGCTGCCACTGCGAGAAAGTTCCAGGATGTTCCCAAAGATTCTCAAAAAAAGTAACTGCTCAGCTTTGAACAAAGCCGGTAGTGCAGCCGGTGCAGTACAGGGAGCGTAAGCGACCTGATCTTGGCTAAAACGGTTGCTTGCCAAGGTTCAGATCGCTTACGCTTCCCGTACCGCTTATTAAGGACCCTAAAAATTCGAAGAGCTTAGCGGTGCCTCACTCACCGCTAAGCTCTAATGCGAACTTCTTATGGAAGGATGCTGGTGATCGTTATATTCTGCTCTTGAGTACCCTCACTGTACTCGGAAAGCTATGATCACCTGATTTTGAACAGCTACACGCTCTAGGAAAAGAAAAGTTCCATCTTGTTTTGAAATTTTCCCCCCCAGTATAATTATTCAGCCAGTAATATTGGTTTGATACTAAAGTTGACAGTAATTCACTCATCTCCCTATTTGCTTCTCTAATCTTGAATACTGGCTATGTACTGGAAATGAAAGAATCTAATGAATAAAATCTCTCTTGGACTGGAAAACTTACTTTCTGAACGAGTAAATTTGTTAAAGGGCTCTCGTGTAGGATTGATTTGCAATCCATCAACGGTTGATCATCGATTCTCTCACGCGGCCGACCTCTTTCTCGCGCATCCCGAGATCAATTTGACTTCTCTTTTTGGACCGCAGCACGGTATTCGCGGTGAAACCCAGGACAATATGATCGAGTGGGATGGCTTTCGAGATCCGCGTACTGGGGTAATGGCTTATTCACTCTACGGCCAGGTCCGCGAACCGACTGAGGAGATGTTGCGCGATATAGATGTGCTGGTCTTCGATGTCCAGGATGTCGGTACTCGCGTTTACACATTCATCTATACGATGGCACTGGCTATGCAAGCAGCCGCCAAGGACGGCAAGCGTGTCGTTGTTCTCGACCGGCCCAATCCGATTGGCGGCACGGCGATTGAGGGAAATCTGTTAGAGCCCGGATGCGAATCCTTCGTCGGAATGTATCCCATACCCATGCGGCACGGATTGACTATTGCCGAACTCGCACGAATGTTTAATGGAGAATTTGGATTTGGGTGTGAGTTGGAAGTTGTGCCGATGGGTGGTTACCAACGTGAGTTCTGGTTCGATGACACCGATGCGCCGTGGGTGATCCCATCGCCTAATATGCCGACCATTGATACAGCAACAGTCTACCCGGGAGCGGTCCTGGTAGAAGGCACAAAGATCAGCGAAGGGCGGGGAACCACCCGGCCTTTTGAAGTTAACGGCGCGCCGTTTGCCTCTGCCTCCGATCTGACTGAGCGATTGAACCGGCTAGGTTTGCCCGGAGTTCATTTCCGGTCGCACAGCTTCATTCCAACTTTTCAAAAGCACGCGGGTCTGCTCTGTCACGGCGTTCAAATTCACGTGCTCGACCGCGAGACTTTCAAACCGGTTATCACGGGCGTAGCATTGATCAAAACGGTACGAGAGCTTTATCCGGGAGATTTTCAATGGCAGGTGCCCCCCTACGAATACGTCTATGACCGTCTTCCGTTTGATGTGATTGCCGGAACGATGAAGCTTCGTCCACAGATTGAGAGTGGAGTGTCGCTTGAAGAGATTGCAAAGTCATGGGAGGAGGGCGAAAATGAGTTTGCCGAGAGGCGGGCGCCATACCTGCTTTATTGACTACTCAGCCTCTCTGCCGCTTATGGTCTTTGAAAAAATAATGGGCCCACGTAGGGGCAGACCTATGTGTCTGCCCTGGTCGGGTCGGGCGCCACTGGGTCAGACACATAGGTCTGCCCCTACGTGGGCCCATTATTTTTTCAAAGACCATAAGCGGCAGAGAGGCTGAGTATTTACATATGATTTCGTAACCGACTGAAGATGCCATGAACACCTTGCCCGAATATCTGATCGAAGCCGAGAAGAACCACGGCCATATGTGTCCCGGACAGGTGCTCGGTGTGCGGATGGCGATGCTGGGCTGTCGCCTGGTTGGGGTTGATGAGCCCAAAGCAGGTAAACGCCTGATTGTCTATGTGGAAATTGACCGTTGCGCGGCTGATGCAATCAACACTGTCACCGGTTGTCGTTTGGGCAGGCGCACGCTCAAGTATCGCGACTTCGGCAAGCTCGCGGCAACTTTTCTTAACACAGGGACAGACGAAGCTGTGCGTGTTGTAGCGCTCGAATCTTCACGTGATCTGGCGAGAGAATGTTTCAGCCATTTACCCACCAAAAAACAGCAGCAGCTGGAAGCTTACAAGACATTGCCGGACGAAAGTCTTTTCAGCTGGGAGCGCGTGCGCGTACGCCTGCCGGAGGCCGATCGTCCCGGCCATCCGCTTGTACGCGTGATGTGTGATGATTGCGGTGAAGGAATTAACGACTCTCGAGAAGTCGTCCGCGATGGGAGAATTCTCTGCCGCGCCTGCGCCGGCGAGCGCTACTACGAAGTGACGGCCGGTTGAGAACGAGAGAGATTCACCGCCAGGAAGCCAGGATCGCCAGGAAAGCTTAAAAATCTTGGCGATCCTGGCTTCTTGGCGATGAAATGTTGCGCTGCCTAAAAAAGTTACGTTAAGATCACGTGCGATGATCAGTCACGCGCACCATTATCATGACCATCAGCCTCATTCCCAGGACGACGCGCGTCATCTGCTTCTACCTCATCAAGATAATGACCGCAGAATTTCGCAGAGATTGCTCCTCATAGTTCTCGTCCTGACTTTCACGTATATGCTGGCAGAGGCAATCGGCGGATATTTCGCCAACAGCCTTGCCTTGCTCTCCGATGCGGGGCACATGTTCACGGATGTCGCAGCGCTTGCTCTTTCATTGCTTGCTGTGCGTTTTGCGTCACACCCTGCGACGCCGCGAAAGACCTACGGTTTCTATCGTCTCGAAATTCTCGCTGCCCTTATTAATGGCGTCATGCTGATTGTCCTCTCATTGCTCATCTGTTTTGAAGCATACCAGCGTATTCGTCACCCTGAAGAAGTAAAAGGATGGACATTGATCCTGATTTCGAGCGGCGGTCTGATCGTCAACCTGATTTCCGCTTATCTGCTTTCTAGAGGTCACAAAGAGACAATCAACGTACGCGGAGCATTTTTACACGTGCTTGGTGACCTGCTTGGTTCGGTTGCGGCGGTTGCGGCCGGCGTGCTCATCATCTGGCGTGGATGGAGATGGGCCGATCCGGTTTTCAGCGTCATCATCAGCGTTCTAATCATCTATAGTTCGTGGCGCCTCGTAGCTGACGCGGTCAACATATTGCTCGAAGGCACGCCATCGCATATCAACATCGCAGCCGTCGAGCAGGCCATGCGAACAGTCGCCGGAGTCCGGGCTGTTCACGACCTGCACATCTGGACGATTACTTCAGGACGTCATGCAGTTACTGTTCACGTCGTGGTAAACGATGCCAGTGAAAGTTATCGCATCCTGCGCGAGCTCCGAGAATTGCTGGCCGAACGCTTTGCGCTCACTCATTCGACTATCCAGATCGAGGATCCGACGTTTGCGACTGTGGTCAATTTCAAAAGGAAATAGCGGCATGAAGAGCCAAGAGAGAATACGAAACAAACGAAAATAACGAAACAAACGAAATTGATCGGCCATTTTCGTTTGTTTCGTATTCTCTCTTGGCTCTTCATTCAAGACGGAGTCCTCATGAAAACTCAACTTGCCATAATCTTCTCGCTCCTGCTTCTATCCAGTGTCATACCGCAAGCGACGGCTGATCTGGTTCTTCTCAACGGAAAAATCTGGACGGTCAATGAAAAACAACCCGAAGCCGAGGCTGTTGCCTGTGCCGGCAATCGCATCATCGCGGCCGGCTCGAGCCAGGAGATTCGCAAATGGATTGGGCCTCATACGAGGGTGATCGATTTGCAGGGTAATCGTGTCGTTCCAGGCTTCAATGACGCGCACGTCCATTTCTTCGCCGGCGGCGCGGGTCTCTCAAGCGTGCAGTTGCGCGATGCGCGCACACCAGAAGAGTTCCGCGATCGGATTCGTGATTATGCTGCAAAGCTGCCTCGCGGCCGTTGGATTTTGAATGGCAACTGGGATCACGAGAACTGGTCGCCCGCCCGATTGCCCACGCGACAGCTGATCGATGATGTGACGCCGAACAATCCCGTATTTATCAATCGTCTCGACGGCCATATGGCGCTTGCCAATTCTCTCGCCCTGAAGCTCGCCGGCGTCACACGCGAAACGACAGATCCGCCGGGCGGCGCAATCGTGCGCGACGCAAAGGGCGAGCCGGCGGGTGTGCTCAAAGACGCGGCGATGAATTTCGTCAGCAAAGTCATTCCCAATCCGGGTCATGATGAAATCGCCGAAGCGATCCGTGCAGCGATGCGCTACGCGGCTGAGAACGGTGTGACGAGTGTGCAGGATATGTCCGCTTCGCCGGATGTATTTGCGGTATACCAAAAACTGTTCGCGAGCGGCGAACTGACCGTGCGGATTTACGGATATCAACCGTTGTCTGATTGGGAGCGCCTCTCACGCGTCGGGGTTCGCGCAGGGTTCGGCAACGACAGGCTGAAGATCGGCGCATTGAAGGGTTTTGCTGACGGTTCGCTCGGTTCTACAACAGCCCTTTTCTTTGAGCCGTATCTTGATGAGCCGAAGACTTCGGGATTGCCAAGCGATGAAATGATTCCCGAAGGCAAGATGCTCAAAAATATCTTGAACGCTGATAGAGCGGGGCTTCAGATTGCGGCTCACGCCATCGGCGACAAGGCAAATAAAGCAATCCTGGATATGTTCGCCGAAGTCGAAAAGCAGAATGGCCAACGTGACCGTCGTTTCCGGATAGAGCATGCCCAACATCTGCGGCCGGAGGAGATCAAACGATACGGCAGTCAACGTGTCATCGCCTCAATGCAGCCTTACCATGCGATTGATGACGGGCGTTGGGCTGAAAATCGCATTGGGCCGGTGCGCGCCCGAGGGACTTACGCCTTTCGATCGCTGCTCGACGCGGGAGCGATTTTGGCTTTCGGTTCGGATTGGTTTGTCGCGCCGATGGAGCCTTTAATGGGAATTTACGCCGCAGTCACGCGCCGCACGCTCGATGGTAAACGCCCGCAGGGGTGGGTTCCTGAGCAGATGATCACTGTAGCCGAAGCGGTCCGCGCCTACACCCTCGGCTCGGCTTATGCCGGCTTCGACGAAAAGATCAAAGGCTCGATTGAGGTGGGGAAGCTTGCAGATCTGGCCGTCCTCTCAGACGACATCTTCAAAATCAATCCGGTTGAGATAGAGAAAGTCAGAGTAGTATTAACGATCTTTGACGGACGTGTGGTCCACGAAACCGTAAAATAAACGTAACTACCTCGACAATGTCACATTTCTTTGCCCCGGCAGATCTTGTCATATGGCAC
>JAKEHZ010000056.1 GCA_022614735.1 Acidobacteriota bacterium
AAATAGACGAAACAAGCGAAAGGTGCCCATTTTCGCTTGTTTCGTCTATTTTCGCCAATTCTTGTTGCCTCGCATTCTCTCTTCTGTTTCGTATTCTCTCCTACCGTGGCTCTCTCTGCACTTCCGATCGTTCGGGTTCCCGATCGGTGCGCGAAAAGTATCCCAACCGCGTGCGCGCAATCAATTTTCGCTTATCTTTTGAATTAACCACTACCCGAATTGAACGATAAGTGCCATCCCGGTTCTCATTAGTCGGGTAATAGTTGAGTGTGTACTGCGAGCGCAGGTCTTTGGCGATCTGCGTGGCAATCGCGTCCATTTCATTAACGTCCCTGGGAAAGAAGGCGCGACCGCCTGATTCATCAGCGAGGCGTCCGAGTAATTCCCTGGCCTTCTTGTTGGCTTCCAAACTGAGAGAACTGCTTGATTCTTCATCAGGAATAAAACCGATCAGGTAGACTTGGACTTCATTCTCTTTGATCGCTTCCATCACCTCTTTTTCTTTGATCGCGCTGTTTCTCTCCAATCCGTCGCTGATAATAATGAGCGCTTTCCGCCTTTGTTTTCCTTTTTTAGCAGTGTATTCGGATGTGGCAATGATTGCATCGAGGAGGGCGGTGCCACCGTCCGGCTGAAACACATTTAAAGATTTTTCCAGCTTGAGCTTGTCACGGGTGAATGTCTGGATGAGTTCAGTCTGATACTGAAATTGTGCGACAAAGCCCTCGTCGTCCGCTCGCATCTGTCTGAGCAGGCCGAGAGCTGCACCCGAAACCTCCTGGATCTTCGAGCGCATACTGCCTGATGTGTCGACGACCAGTCCGAAGCTGATCGGCACTTCTTCGCGGCTCACAGATTCAATCACCTGTTGAACCCTATCTTCGTAAACCGTAAAGTTCTCTCTACTCAAATTGTAAACGGGAGTGTTGGTCTGATCGACCACAGTCACATCGAGCTGAACATATCCTGTATCAATCTTGACGATCTCATCAGAAACCTCGATCGGCTGATCTTCAGACGCCACCACCTGTTGAGTCAGTGTCTTCTTCGGCTGATCAATTTTTTGCGGACGCGTAGACTTGGTCTGCACCGGTTTAGGCCGATTCTGCGCTACAGTCTCAACAAGTGTCGATCCCACCAATACAACTACGAGCGAAATCAAGGTTAATTTACTTAACTGTCCATCAATTCCCATGAGTAAACCTCTATTGTTTTAGCCAAGAATGATTCCGGCTATCGGTAGGAGGGGAAGAATTGATGACGCATTATACATCTACGGAAGGCTTGTTGAGGTTTTTGTTGAGGTTTTATATAAAAAAATAATATTAGTTTGATCCTTTGAGAACGCCTGGGAGAAAATACGAAACAAACGAAAGGAAGAAATCAAAAGGCAAAAGGCAAAAGGCAAAAATAAAGAAGCACATTCCGGCCTTTTTATTTTTGATTTCATGAGAACTTTTTTCTTTATTTTTGCCTTTTGCCTTTTGCCTTTTGATTTCTTCTCAGCGTTGAGCTGTTGGTGGGAACAGTTTCCCCAGCACCCAATCAATCGCCCACAAGCTCACCCCGATCACGAGCGTCGAAATCAGCCAGTATTGCCAGTAACTGCTGACCGTATCTTTCCAGATATCGTAAACACGATGTGCTGTGTTGACATTCAATGCCGGAGGCGTGACGAAGCGGCAAATGATCTGCACAAAGACGAAAGAAGCAAGGGCCATCAACCAGGTCCACGATTTCGCGCGCACCTTGGCTATCGCCAGCAATCCGACGATCATCCCGCCCAGATGTGAGGCGATGGAAACAGGTGTGATGAGCCCGGTCAATAACATGTCGATTGCCCAGGGCGGGATGCCGAAGACGAGCAGGACGACAGCCGTGCGGATTATCAGCGGATTGGCGAGAAACAAACCCGCGGCCAATACCAGGTTGGCGAGATGGCACATCCACAACATCTGGCTCGGCTGGTCCAGTTGGACATACGCGACCAAACGCGCGATGAAGAAGATGAGCGGTAGCCAACCCAATGACCTGAACCACAACGACTGCCAATCGGCCTTTGAATCAACAACGACTGTGTCCATGGCTTGGTTCTCCATCAAATTTTATTGATTATTGGCGTGTAATTCCATCATTTCACCCCAGTCGAACGCAAATAGTTTTACGCTCACCGAAGTCGTTGGTTATAATGCTAAGCATCAGACACACATCTTGCGTGTCCCAAATCTCAGGCGCGACTAGTGCAGGCGCTTATGTGGAGTAGCAGGAGATGGATCAACTCATTCAGTTCTTCTTCAAGCACAAGTGGTCAACATTTACCAAAGGTGAGCTCAGCTTTGCCAGCCGCCCGTCGTGGCTGTTGATTGGCCTGATCGTGCTCGCTCTCGGGATGCTTGTCTATTTTCTTTACTTTCGTCCGGGGTATCGCATCAACTCTCAGAGTAGGTGGGGATTGATCGCGCTGCGCGCAACTCTACTCGCGTTGCTCTTGATCATGCTGATGCGACCGGTCGTCGTCGTTCCTTCGATCATTCCCAAGAGCACCAGCGTCGCCATTCTCGCCGACGATTCCCGCAGTATGCAACTGGAGGACGAAAACAATCGTAGTCGCATCGAGGCCGCCAGAGAAATTCTCTCATCGAACAATCAATTCGCGCGCGGGCTCGATGCAAAATTCCGAGTCAATCTTTATGGCTTTTCGACAAACGCGACGAAGCTCAGAGATGCGAGCGAATTGAAGGGCCAGGGCGCAGCAACCGATCTCACCGGCGCTTTACGTGACGCCGTTAAAGATTCAAGCGGCACCGCACTCTCGGCCATTGTCTTAGTCAGCGATGGCGGCGCCAATACTCCGAAAGACTTGAGTGCTGAACTGCGTGAACTGCGCGCGCGCAATATTCCCGTCTTTACCGTCGGCGTCGGCAATCCGGCTCGTTTCAAGGACGCCGAGATGGCGCGCGTGACGACGCCGCGTCGTGTGCTTGTCGGCTCTGCGGTGAGCGCTGATACGCTGGTCCGTTTGAGCGGTTACGGCAACATCAAGGTCGCGATTGCAGTGACTGAAGACGGGCGCGCGATCAAAACCCAACCGTTCGATCTTAAGGGCGGCGAGGCGCAGACTGTGACGATCGAGTTCACACCGACCTCCGCTGGCGCACATCGTTACACATTTGAAGTCAAACCGCTAGACGGTGAAGCGACGGTAGAAAATAACGCGCAAGACGCCCTCATCGAAGTGACCAAAGACAGTCCGAAAGTGCTCTATATCGAAGGCGAGCCACGCTGGGAATACGCCTTTATCCGTAAGGCTTTTGCGAAGAATGAGAAGAACCTCATTCTCGTTTCTTCCGACCGCACGGCAGACGGTAAATTCTACCGCCAGGGTGTCGAAAGCGGCAGCGAATTGACAAGCGGCTTCCCGGCTACTGTTGAAGAGCTGTTCGGCTATCAAGGTTTGATCATCGGCAGCATTGAGGCGAACTTCTTCTCTTATGATCAACTGAAAAACATCGAACAGTTCGCAGCGAAACGCGGCGGTGGCGTTCTGGCGATCGGCGGCGCGCGCTCGTTCGACGCAGGTAAGTATGCCAATTCTCCCATCGCCGACCTGCTGCCGCTCTACCTGAATGACCAGATTGAAGAGCCCGAGATGCAGGTAGTTATGAATTACAAAGCGGCTCTGACACCGCGCGGACGCGCTCATGCAGTCACCCGTCTCAACGAGGACCGCAATCTCAGCGGAAAGGCCTGGGAAGAACTGCCGCCGATCTCCATACCCGAGATACTCACACAGACGAAACCCGGTGCTACCGTTATCATCGAGTCGCGAAGCATCAACGACCGCAACCGGGTCGTCCCACTGCTCGCCGAAGAGCGTTACGGTCGCGGGCGCACGATGGCTATGACGACCAATGACACGTGGCGCTGGCGGATGGAGCTGGATTCAAAAAACAATTCGCACGAAACCTTCTGGCGGCAATTGTTGCGTTACCTGGTCTCGACGACACCCAACCAGTTCGAAATCGCGGCTGAGCGTGATGTCTATGCTCCCGCTGATGTCGTCAACCTCCATGGTGAAGTCAACGACAAGAAGTTCGACCCGATCACAGACGCACAGGTGACCGCACGCGTCACCAAACCATCAGGCCGGACGATTGAGGTCCCGCTGAAGATCAACTACGGCGAAAAGGTCAACGATTATCGCAGCGAATTCACCCCTGACGAGATGGGCCTTTACCGTGTCGAAATGACGGCTCTGCGCGGGGGCGCAACCCTGGGGGCAGCGCAATCAACATTTTATGTCACTGATCGCACACGCGAATTTCACGATGCCGCGCAGAATGTTGAATTACTCAAGCGCGTCTCGGCTGAGACTGGCGGCAAATATTTTACGCTCAATAGCGCAACCGATCTGCTCGATGAGATCACCATGCTCGAGGGTAAGAACTCCGAGCGTGTGAGTAAAGATCTATGGGATATGCCGGTCAATTTTATGTTGCTCATCGGCCTGGCGGGCGCCGAATGGTTTTTGCGGAAGCGCAAAGGATTGGCCTGAGAACGTTCTTTAATTACCCGGGAAAGAACTTCACCGCCAAGAAGCCAGGGACGCCAAGGTTTTTTAAAGCTTTCTTGGCGATCCCGGCATCTTGGCAGTAAAACATTTTTATGAATTTTAGAGTGATGCGTAGTTCGATTATGACATTTTTGCTCTTAACCCTCCTCGGAGTCACAGCCTGTGCGCAGGACGTACCTATCGTGGCGAGACCGCAGGAGAAGCAAAAACAGGAGAAGCCGAAAATAGAACGCCCTGTCGCACCGCGCATGCCTGCTGATAAGAATAAATTCGCCGTCATCATCAGCGGCGTCAGCGGCGAAGAGGGTTATGCCAAAACTTTCAGTGAGTGGACTTCTAAATTGCGCAGTGCTCTGACCGAAAGTCTGGGTTTTGCTGAAGATCAAGTGATAGTCCTGGCCGAAAAGCCAATGGAAGGTGAACTACTCGCTAAGGCCGATGTCGTCAGGCAAACGTTCGCTACACTGCGCAGCAAGACAAAGGTTGACAGTCAAATATTCATCTTCTTCATCGGGCACGGCAGTTTTCAGGATAAGATCGCCAAGTTCATGATCATCGGTGCTGACCTGTCCGCGAATGATTACGCCCAGTTGATCAACAATCTGCCCGCTCGCAATATCGTCATTGTGAATATGTCGAGCGCAAGCGGTGAATTCATTAAGCCGCTCTCGGGCAACGGTCGCATCATCATCACTGCGACTCGCAGCGGAAATGAGCAGAACGCCACTCGCTTTGCCGAATACTTCGTCGCCTCTCTCGGCAATCCCGAAGCCGATGCGGATAAGAACGGGCGCGTCTCAGTGCTGGAAGCCTTCAATTATGCGAGCAAATTGACGAACGATTCTTACCAGCAGGCGGGAAAGCTCGTGACCGAACACTCGTTGATTGATGACAATGGCGATGGCACAGGACATCAAAAAGCCGAAGCCGGCGACGGTCTGCTGGCGAGAACGACCTATTTCGATTCATTGCCACAGCAACAGGCAGGCGGCGATCCAGAACTAGCGAAACTTTTTACCGCGCGCATGCGTCTTGAAGGTGAGGTTGAACAACTCAAGGCCCGCAAGGATCAAATGAAACAAGATGTTTATGAAGCCGAGCTTGAGAAATTGCTAATTGAACTGGCAAAAATCAATCAAAGCATTAAGGCCAGGCAGAAATAGAATAGATGGCAAAAGGCAAAAGGCAAAAATCAAAAGTAGAATGAGGAAAATGATAAAAAAGAAGAAAAGTGCCGGCCTTTTGCCTTTTGATTTCTCCATCTTCCCCGTGGTTTGTCTGATCTTCCTTCTGCTCGTTTCCTGTGCCGCCGCGCAAAACCAGAATATAGATTCCGCTGAAGAAGAGCTCAAACAGGGCAAGTATTCAGCCGCAATCACATCGTTCACACGTCTCTTGCAGGCAAATCCGAACGATGGGGCAGCACAGAAAGGACTGCTGCAGGCCTATCTTGAAACCGGTCAATATACGGAAGCAGAACGCGACGCAAAGAAATTCCTGGGATCGCAGGTGAACGAGGCGCAAACTCGCCTGATGCTCGGTGAGATTTATGCAATTACCGGGCGTTACAATGAAGCGATCGCTGAATTCGAAAAAGCCCGTAACACCAAAGAGGCAGCGATCAGACTACGCGCCGATTTGCGCCGCGCGGAAGTTCTCAAACTCACCGGCAAAGAGGAAGCTGCGCAGGTGATCTTCCAAACTTTCGTAAGTCATTACGAAAACAACGATCCGGATACTGCCGAAGAGTTGACTCTCGTCGCCCGCGCCCTGACACATCTTGAAAAATATCAAGATGCCAACGAGATCTATCTCGAAGCGATTGACGCTGACGAAAAATATCTCGAGGCGCAGCTCGGCGGAGGCGAGCTCTACACGACGAAATACAATTATGCCGATGCGGCCAAATTCTTCGCCGACGCGATGAAGATAAACTCTAATAGCGCGCGACTTCATCTGGGAATCGCCGCCAATAAAAGGATCGAAGGCGGCGATCAGATGAATGCCGCTCTCGCGCAGGCGCTCAAGATCAATCCGAACTATGTCGAAGCTAGGACCCTCGCTGCAGCGATCGATCTGGAAGCCGAGCGATTCGGTTCTGCATCCAAGCAGCTGGATGAAGCGCTTAAGATCAATCCCAATTGGCCGGATGCTCACGCGCTCCGCGCTGCAATGTTCTGGCTGCAGAACCGCCAGAGCGATTTCGACAACGAAATCAAAGCCACGCTGGCAATCAACCCGCGTTACGGAATGCTTTATGAAGTGATTGCGCATTTCGCCACCCAGACGCGCCGCTACACGGAATCCGTGGCATTTTTACGCGAAGCATTAAAGCTCTCGCCGAAGTTGTGGTCGTCTCATCTGGCGCTGGGAATTGGGTTGTTGCGTTTGGGCAAGATGGATGAAGGGCGAGCGGAGATGGAGATAGCCTTCAAAGGCGACACTTTCAACCTCTGGGCCAAGAACACGCTCGATTTGCTGGACACGATGAAGGATTACCGCGAGTCCAAGCGAGGGGATTTCATCATCAAAGCTGCGGCAAACGAGAGTGATGTGCTGATCAACTACGCCGCCGATCTGCTCGATGAGGCTCAACGAAAACTCTCGGCGAAATACCGATTTACACCGCGCGCCCCGATCTCAATTGAATTCTTTCCGAATCACGCGGATTTCGAAGTGAGGGTATTGGGCTTGACCGGGCTCGGCGCTCTCGGTGTCTGTTTCGGACAGGTCATCGCTCAGGATTCTCCCTCCGCGCGACCCGGCGGACAGTTCAACTGGGGCAGCACGCTCTGGCACGAATACACGCACGTTATCACACTGCAAATCACCGATCATCTGATCCCACGCTGGTTTTCCGAGGGTTTATCAGTTTTTGAAGAGCACAACGCGCGGCCCGGCTGGGGTGATGATTGGACCGGAGAAAACATCAAGGCTTTTGCTGATGGCAGATGGTTCAAGATAGCCGACATAGACAACGGCTTTATGCGGCCGAAGCGCCCGGACGATGTGATGCTGGCTTATTTCGTGGCCTCACAGGTCTGTCATTTCATCAGCGATCGTTACGGCTTTGATGCGATCCTGGAGATGCTGCGAGGTTATCGCGAAAAGAAAAAGACGCCGGAAATCCTGCAACAAGTCCTGAAACTTTCGGAATCAGACTTCGATCGCGAGTTTAACAATTACGTGCGCGGCAAAATCGATAAATACGTCAAAGCGCTCGAACCGGGGTGGAAAGAAGGGGGTTCACAGACGCCAAAAGAGGAGATATTTGCGAGAGCCGCGGCTAAACCGGATGACTTTGTCCTGAACATTCGCGCAGGACTGCTCTACTACGCCGACGGAAACCACGATAAAGCTCTCCCGCACCTGAAGCGTGCGATCGAATTGTTCCCGTATCAGGGTGGTAATATCAATGCTTACGAGCCGCTCGCGGAGATTTACGAGAAGCGGGGCGACAAAGCTGCTGCGGCTGAGACGCTCGAGGCCCTGATCAAAGTCGATGAGGACAATTATGGCGCTCTGAAGAAGCTCATCCAGCTCAAGATCGATGCGGGCGATAAAGCGCGTGCTCTTGAACTGCTGCGTCTGAGTTTTTACGTCAACCCGTTTGAGCATGCGGCGCACACAACGGCAGGAAATCTGTCTCTCGAGCGCAAAGAGGCAGAGGCGGCAGTTCGCGAATTCCAGGTTGCGCTGGCCGAAAACCCGCCGAATATCGCAGAGGCCCATTACAATATCGCCCGCGCTTATCTCGCTGCGGGTAAGAATACCGAGGCGAAACGTTCCGTATTACGCGCGCTGGAGACTGCGCCCGGATACGACAAGGCACAGGAACTTTTATTGAAACTGACAAATCAATAACTGCACCACTTCGGAGGAGTCATTCATGGCGCTTTGCGACGCCAAGAAACGATGACAACTACTGGGAGCGCAAGCGCTCCCAGTAGTTGCAGAGGAGAATCATGAAAAAGCGAAGGTTGACCGTCTCCATCATCGCACTTTGTTTACTGGCCGGTCTGGCTCTGGGACAGCGCCAGCCGCATAGAAAGAAGCCGACGATGAACCTCCCTCCGGTTTCGGAAAGCGGCATTCCGAAAGCGGATGAGAGCCTGTCAGGGCGTTTCACTTTCGTGCGGGTTCGGTTCGATACGAGCCAATACGCATCCGGATACCGCTACAACAACATCCTCGGCGATGGCGGGCCACCGTGGTCGCACGATTACCCTGTGGCAGGCCGTCACCTCATGAAGATCATGGATGAGCTCTCGAAGATTGACGCCAATCTGGATGTCAACGAGCCGATCGTAACTTTTGACGACCCGGCGATCTTCAAATTCCCCTTCGCTTATCTTTGCGAAGTGGGCTTTATGGAGCTGTCCGATAGAGAGATTGCGGGAATGCGTGAATATTTGCTGCGCGGCGGCTTCCTCATGGTCGATGATTTCCGTACACCATACGAGTTTCAAAATTTTCAACAAAACGTCAAAAGAGCCTTTCCCGAATATGCGCTTAAACGGCTGGATGTCACGCATCCTGTCTTTAACTGCTTCTTCTCGATCAAAACTCTGGAACTGGACCCGATGTATGGCGGCGGCTACGTCACCCGCGATACACAGATTCCGGAATTCTGGGGTCTGGAAGACGAGACGGGACGCCTCATGATGGTCGTCGACTATAATTACGACATGAGCGATTTCTGGCAGTTCTCAGACGATCCTTTCAGGCCGATCGAGGAGACAAATGAGGCTTACAAATTTGGCGTGAATTATATTATTTATGCGCTAACGCACTGATTTCAAATCTCAATTCTCAAATCTACTAAGGGGAAACAGCATGGCAGTTGACACACAAGTGTTCCGAGACGAGGAAGTACTGGACAAACTGATCGCTGCGCGTGAAAACATTTTACGCGAGATTCGCAAATCGATCGTCGGACAGGATGAAGTGGTCGAACAAGTGTTGATCTCGCTCTTCGTCGGCGGACATTCAATCATCACAGGTGTGCCCGGGCTCGCGAAAACTTTGCTTGTGCGAACTATTGCGAACGTGCTTGACCTATCATTCAAACGAATTCAATTTACTCCCGACCTCATGCCCGCGGACATCACCGGGACTGAGATAATCGATGAAGACCGCGCGACAGGTAAACGTGACATGCATTTCATCCGCGGTCCTGTCTTTGCCAACATGATCCTCGCAGACGAGATCAACCGAACTCCGCCCAAGACGCAAGCGGCCCTGCTAGAAGCGATGCAGGAAGGTAACGTAACTGTACAGGGCGTGAGCTATCAGTTGCCGAAGCCCTTCTTTGTGCTCGCGACGCAGAACCCGATCGAAATGGAAGGCACATATCCGTTGCCGGAGGCACAGCTTGACCGTTTTATGTTCAACGTCCGCATTGGTTATTTGCCTGAAGAGGATGAAGTAGAAGTGGTCAAAATGACGACTTCACCCCAAGATGTGCAGTTCGAGCGTTTGATGTCGGCGGATGAGATCATCTCTTTCCAGAAGCTGGTGCGGAAAGTTCCGGCGGCCGACTCGGTCACGCGCTATGCGGTGAACCTGGTCGGCACCAGCCGGCCGCGCAGCAACAAAGCGCCGGAATTCATTAACCGCTGGGTGACCTGGGGCGGTTCATTGCGAGCTTCACAATTTCTGGTCCTTGCAGGAAAAGCGAGAGCTATTCTGCACGGGCGCTACAATGTATCTTGTGAAGACATCCGCGCGCTTGCACACCCGGTCTTGCGCCATCGCATTCTGCTCAATTTCCAGGCTGAATCTGAGAAGGTTGATACGGATCAGGTGATCGACAAGCTGGTCGAAACGGTTCCTGAACCGAAGTCCGGATTGTAGGAGAGAATAAGAAACAAATGAATGGAAGAAGAGAAAACGGAACAAACGGAAATAACGGAACAAACGGAAAAATCCCAGAGAATTTCCGTTTGTTCCGTTATTTCCGCCCTTTCTTGTTGACCCGTTTTCTCCCTGCCTGATTTTTACTGAGGCAATGGATGAAACTCACGAATCAAGATTCCGCCATCGGCACACGCTTCTTATCGCCTGAAGTGCTCGCGCGCATCAGCTCGCTCGAACTGCTCGCTCGAACTGTGGTCGAAGGTTTCATCTCCGGCTTGCATCGCTCGCCGTTTACCGGTTTCTCGACTGAATTCGCCGAGTATCGTCCGTATATGCCCGGCGATGACCTGCGCTATCTGGATTGGAAATTGTTGGGTCGCACTGATCGCTACTATATTAAAAAATATCGCGCCGACACGAATGCGCAATGCCACATCCTGATCGATTCCAGCGGTTCAATGCGATATTCTACGGGAACTGTCACTAAACTCCATTACGCACAGTTTCTGGGCTCATCGCTTGCCTATCTTGCTAACAAACAGCAGGATGCAGTCGGGTTGATCGCATTCGACCACGAGATACGGACACATGTGCCGGCACACAATCGAACCGGTCATATGCGAACGATCTTCGGACGGATGGAACAGCTCGAAGCCGGAAACGAAACCAGGTTGTCGAAGATGCTGCACGTCGCCGCAGAGCGGATAACGCGACGCGGCATCATCATTGTGATCTCGGATTTTTATGATGAACCCGAGGCGATCATGAGCGCACTCGAGCATCTTCGGTTTAAAGGTAACGATGTGGCTGTCTTTCATGTGCTCGATAAGAACGAGCTGGATTTTGATTTTTCCGAGCCGGTCTTACTCGAAGATTCCGAAACCGAAGAGCAGATCCACGTCATGCCCGATATTCTGGGCGAAGGATATCGCAATACTATTCGCGCACACATCGAGAAGCTTCGCGAAGGCGCAGCGAGAAACAGGATTGATTACGAGCTACTGACAACTGATAAACCCTTGGATTTCGCATTGTTCTCGTTCCTGGCCAAGAGGTCAAAACATTAAGCTGAGATGTCATTTCTTAATCCATTATTTCTACTGGGCCTTGCTGCTATTGCCGTACCGATCGTCGTGCATCTGGTGCGGCGCACCAAAGCTCCGCGTATCGAGTTCCCTTCTCTGATGTTTGTGCGGCGGGTGCCGCAACGTACGATCAGGCGGCGGCAATTGCAGAACCTTCTCTTGCTCCTGCTGCGGTGCCTGGCATTACTGCTGCTGGTGCTCGCATTCGTGCGGCCCTACTTCGGCAGCGGTCAGGCCGAGAGTACCGGGCAACGCGCGAACGTCGTTCTGCTCGACACGTCTTTCAGCATGCGATATGGCAATCGTTTCGAGCAGGCCAAAGAGCGAGCACGCACAATCCTCGATCAACTGAGCGGCGATGACCGCGCAGCGCTTGTCACATTTGGGCAAAGCTATGATGTTCAGAGCAGATTCACCACTGACATCAATCAGGTGAAATCAGTTCTGATGAGCCTGAAACCCGGATTTGGTGGAACCGATTATGTCCAGGCCCTGCGAGGCGCGGAAGGCCTGTTCAAGGAGACCCGCGCTGGCATTAAGAACATCGTTCTGGTCTCGGATTTCCAGGCCGCCGGCCGCAATCCGGCCGAAGCCGCATATCGTTTACCTAAAGACATCAAGCTCACGACAATCGATCTGGGCGATCCGAGTTCGCCCAACCTCGCGATCACCGACGTCGTCATTGAACCGTTGATTTATCAACCGAAATACGCCGGCAAGCTCACCGCTCGCATAGCCAATTTCAGTGACGAGGCAAAACAGGGCGTCCGTGTCGAATTCCAACTCAACGAGCGCACAGTCGAAATGCGCGAGGTCAAAATCGCGGCGCGCGATGCCACGACAGTCGAGTTCACCGGGTTCAATCTCAACGAAGGCATCAACCGCGCGATGATTCAGATCGCAGGCGACAATTTCCCCTTCGATAATCGCTTCTTTTTTACACTGCGACGCGCAGACCAGTTGAAAGCTCTATCGATTGAATCTGCGACACGTGGTCGCAGTGAAAGCTTCTACCTCCGCAATGCGCTGACGACAGGTGAAAACCTGCCATTCACCCTGGAGGTCAAGACGGCGGGCTCGGTCAATCCGACCGAAGTCAGTCAATACCGTGTGATCATTCTCAACGATGCCGGTGGCATCAATCAGGCCCTGGCCACGCAGCTCATCAGGTTTGTCGAGGGCGGGGGCGGGTTGATAATCTCCGCCGGACCACACACCGTACCGAGCGAATTCAATCAATCATTTCAGAATGTCGCGCCGGCGAAGCTGGAAGAAGCAGTGCAGTTGCGCGGCGATTATGTTGTCATGAGCGAGATCAAAACCGACCATCCGATCTTTGAAGTTTTCCGCCAGAGCGGGAGGCTCGCATCGGCTCGCGTTTTCGGCTATCACCGGGCCACACCGCGCGAATCGGCTGCGGTGCTCGCGCGTTTTGAAGACGGCAGTCCTGCTTTGATCGAAGTTGCGCATGGCAGCGGTAAGATACTGCTCTTCACCTCGACATTCGACGCGAGCTGGAATGATTTACCGCTCACGCCGATCTATCTTCCGCTTGTGAGGCAGATGACGCGGTATTTGGGCGAGCATGATGAGAACGCCTGGCATCGGCTGGGTGAGTCTTTCACTGTGGCAGCTGCTAAAGACGGCACTCCTCCCGCAGTCGACGCGCCCAACGGCGAACGCATAACCGACCGCAAACAAACGGCGATGGGCGAGTTGATCATCAACGCGCGCGAACCGGGTTTTTATCGCTTGCGCTATCCCGGAAATTCAGAGTTCGCGGCGGTCAACCTTGACAGCAAAGAATCGGATTTATCGAGGCTAAACCTGGAAGAATTTATTTCTTCGGTCACCGGCGCCGATCCGAAATCGGCGCAGGCGGCTGCGGGGAGTGAGAAGCTGAGCAATGAAGAAGTAGAATCGCGCCAGCGCTTGTGGTGGGTGTTGCTGATTGCGGCTTTACTGTTGTTCGTCGCTGAGGCATTGTTGGCGCGGCGGACGAAAATGGCGAGGGTAATTGGGTAATTGACTCAAAACGGACTTTGACCCAAAAGAAATAACCTTCTTTGCGTCTTTGCCCCTTTGCGTCTTTGCGTTAAAAAGTTTTCCTGAAAGAGGGCGATATGAATTACAACAGCGATCAACTATTCGGCATTATCCGGGCGGTGCGTACGCGTCGCAATCATCTCACTGTTTTGCGCGGCGGCGCGATCGCACTTGCGATTTCGGCGACACTCTTGATCATCGCAGGACTTGCTGCATACCGCTATCGTTACAGCACCGGCGCGCTGGTCTCGCTGCGAATTCTGGCGATTTTGGGTTTAATCGCCGCAGTCTACTTTTTCCTCATCCGGCCTTTGAAACGCAAGATCAGCGATGCGCAATTAGCCTTACTTGTCGAGGAGAAGCATTCCGGCCTCAACGATCGTCTGGTCAGCGCGGTCGAGTTTTCGAGCGAAGAGCAACGAGCGATTTTTTCGACTGCTATCATTGACCGTCTGGTTGGCGATGCCGATCGTCATGCGCGCGATGTCAGTGTCGACGAGATTATCCCGCGCAAACGTTACTGGCAATTCGGTGGCGCAGCGGCCGCAACTGTCGCTTTGTTCATCACCGCTCTGATGTTTGGCCCGAATGAAATCGGGAGCGGCGTCGCGCAAATTTTCATTCCGGCCAGCAAGGCTGCAGCATCCAACCTTGTCCGCATTGTGGTCAAACCCGGGACGGCCCGCGTGCCGAAGGGGTCGGATCAGAAGATCGCTGCCACACTCATCAACTTCAACGACGAACAGGCGACCATCTTTGTTCGCAAGGCTGATGGCAGTAAGAGTCAAAGGGACGACCAATGGATAGGCCAGCAGATGGAGCCCGCTAGAAGCAAAAACGAGTTTCAATTCTTTATCTTCAACATTCAGGAAGACACTCAGTATTTCGTCGAATCGGGGGGCTGCCGCTCGGAAGTCTTCAAACTGACAGTCGCTGATCTGCCTTTCGTCAAACGAATCGATCAGACGCAGTTCGCGCCCGGTTACACCGGCCTCCCGCCAAAGACCATCGAAGATGCTCCTGACATCGCCGTGCTCGCCGGCACTAACGTCAAGATCACAGCGAAACTTTCAGCCAAAGCGAAAGCCGCCCGAATTGTGCTCGCTGACGGGAAGAAGATTGAAATGGAGAGTTCCTCCGAAAATGATTTTGCCGGAACGATCACGGTTAGCAAGAACTCCAGCTATCATATCGAACTCACCAGCATTGACGGTGACGTTTATAGCGGCTCGAACGAATACGACATCACCGTGCTCGAGGATCGTCCGCCGACAGTAACCTTCGAAAAGCCAGGTCGCGATACGCGAGCGACAAGCGTCGAAGAGATCTTCACACAAGCCAAAGCAGAGGACGACTACGGTGTGGCTTCCCTCGATCTCCATTACTCGGTCAACGGCGGTGAAGAGAAGAAAGTCGATTTACAGAAACTCCGCAGCGATTCGGCTCGTGTGCTTTCCGGCGCTCATACCTTCTTCCTGGAAGAGTTCGGCCTTCAGCCGGGAGACCTGATTTCTTACTATGCCAAAGCTCGCGATGCGCGCAACGAAACGACAAGCGACATCTACTTCATCGAAATCAAACCATTCCAGAAAGATTACAGGCAGTCTCAACAACCGGGTGGCGAGGGTGGCGGTGAGCAAGAACAAGGGTTGACCAAGCGGCAAAAAGAGATCGTCGCCGCGACCTTCCGCATCAACCGCGACGAGCCGACTTATTCCGAGAGTGAGAAGACGGAAAATTACAACACAGTCACCCTCTCTCAGGAGAAAGTGCGCCAGGATGCGACAGCCTTGATCGACCGTATTAAGCGCCGTTTGGGCTCGCAGCTCAATCAGCAGCCTGATTTCATGAAGCTCGTCGAACATTTGACCGAGGCGGCAAAGATGATGGATCCGGCGGTCACTGAGCTGAAAGCGCGCAAAGGCAAAGACGCTCTCCCACATGAGCAGAAAGCGTTGCAACAATTGATGCGTGCTGACTCAATCTTCCGCGAAATGCAGATCGCTTTCAGCCAGGATGGCAAGGGCAGTAGCGCGCAGGCCGAAGAGCTGGCCGACCTGTTCGAGCTCGAGCTCGATAAGATGAAGAACCAGTACGAGACGCTCAGGCGTGAACAGCAGCAGCAAGCTCAAAAACAGGACGACGAAACCAAGCGTAAGCTCGAAGAGCTCTCGCGTCGTATGCAAAAAGAGCTGGAACAGCAGCAACAACGGATGCAGCAATCGCGTAACAGCGGCGGCGGAGGCGGGGGCGGACGCCAGCAGCAAGAGCTGATGGATGAAGCCCGTAAGACAGCGCGCGAGCTTGAACGGCTTTCGCGTGAACGCCGCGATCCACAATTAATGGATTTGGCCAACAAGCTCAACCAGGCGGCGGAGGAGATGCAGCGTGCCCAGAATGCCGCTCAAAACAACAAAGAGCAAGAGTCCATCGCCCGTAATCTGCGAGCGCTTCAGCAAATTGAAGATGCGAAACGTCGCCTCAATCAGTTACAGCAGTCGCAGGGCGGCCAATCGATTCAGGATTTGCGCCAACGGGCGGCAAACGCAGCTGCGCGGCAACAGGAGATTTCGAAAGATGTCGAAGACCTCGCGCGACGCAATCGGGCCGGAGACCAATCGGTCAATCAATCGAAGCAGCAACTCTCCGAGCGCAAGGATGCGCTGGCCAATGAGGTGGGCAATCTTGAAAGAGACATCGATCAGGCGGCTCGCACCCTCGGTCAGGATCAGCAGGCTACGTCAAACAGGTTGCGTGAGGCGGCAAATTCAATTCGCCAGAACCGTGTGCCCGATCGCATAAGGGCCACGCGACAGATGGTCGACAACAACTACTTTGATGTCGCACGCTCGGGCGACAAGGTAATCCAGCAGAATCTGGACGACGTCGCACAGCAGCTTCAAGAAGCTGAGAAGAGCGCTCAACGAAAAGGGCCAGGCGGCGAGACCGAGGATGCGCTCGACCGCGCAAGCCAGCTTGCCACTAATTTAGAGTCGCTGCGGCGTAAACTCAACTCCAACTCCCAACGTGGCGACAAAAACCAGCAACAACAGGGCAAGCAACAGGGACAACAGGGGCAACAGGGGCAACAGGGGCAACAGGGACAACAGGGACAACAGGGACAACAGGGACAACAGGGACAACAGGGACAACAGGGGCAACAGGGACAACAGGGACAACAGGGACAACAGGGACAACAGGGACAGCAGGGACAACAGGGGCAACAGGGGCAACAGGGGCAACAGGGGCAACAGGGGCAACAAGGGCAACAGGGACAACAGGGACAACAGGGACAACAGGGACAGGGGCGCGGACAAAATCCCGGACAGAACCAGAATCAAGGACAAGGCAGTGGTCCGCAAAATGCTCAACGCAATGAAGGAATGCCGAGCACACAAAGTCCGAATAACCCAGCAGGCGGTGGCCCACCCCGTGGTACTCCCGTCGACCGCCAGTTCAGATCCGAGCTTAGCCAATATTTGCGCGACGCCGAAGATTTACGCCGCAGCCTGCCCCGTGACCGCAATCTCGCGCGTGATATCGATCAGGCAATTCAAGCTTTGCGCCAGGCGAGTGATTTGATAATGCGCGATGACGATATGACTGCAGCATTATTGAAAACTCAGGCGATCGACCCGCTGCGTAATATTGAAATGGAATTGAGCAAACGTCTCCAGGCCAAGCTAGGTAAGAACAACCTGCGACTCTCGGACGAAGGCGCAGCACCTGAGCGTTATCGCAAGCTGGTTGATGAGTACTACAAACGTCTGTCTTCGCGTTCGCAGTAAGAGAATACGAAACAAACGAAAATAACGAAACAAACGAAAAAGATGCTAGATGCTGGATGCTAGG
>JAKEHZ010000347.1 GCA_022614735.1 Acidobacteriota bacterium
CCGCCGGGCTGGAGGCCAAGTTCATAGTCTCATTCATCCATAAAGTCCGGCGGGCAAAGGCTGGCATCAACTTCCAAGACTTCGCGGTCCTCTATCGAACCAACGCGCAAAGCCTCCCGCTTCAGGTTGAGTTCATTCTCAACGACATCCCTTATTATGTGCGCGAGCAGGACAACATCCTCGCAAATGAAGTGCTGGATAAATTGCTCGGTTTTCTGCGGCTGAAGCTAAGTCTCCAAGCTGGCCTGCGGCCCGATCCGCGTGATGCTGTGCTCACTTTGAAGGCCTACTTCAAATATCTGGATCAGAAGGTCATCAACAAACTATACTCCTGCTTCCATAAAGCCAACGATTTTTTCATGGCAGTATCTTCAAATGAAATCATCGCGATTGTGCCCAAAATTGAGCAAAGCAACATTATCCCAGCACTTCAGGAAGCTATTGATGCTCCCTCGCTGATAGAAACGCTCAGCGTCATGGCGAAGCGATTCCGGGGCGTCAGCGGAATGATCGGCAGTCTTGAGGAAGTGTTGGAAGACAGGGTGCCACTAGGAGAAATCTTCGAGTTGGCGGCGAATTTCAAGGGCGACACTCAGCAGTTCGTCACTGTCATTGATAGTGCCTTGCAGCGCGCAAGAGAAACCGGGGCAGGAGAGGACAAGGAAAAAGGAGTTGCGCTTCTGACATATTTCAAGTCAAAAGGCCTGCAGTGGCACACGGTCATTCTCACCACCTGCAACGATGGAATAATCCCCCACAAACGAGCGCCAATCGAGGATGAGCGCCGCTTGTTTTACGTCGCAATGACACGGGCCAGTTCAAATCTCGTTGTATCGTATGTAAACCGCGCCTGCGGTAACCCTGTTTCTCCCAGCCGGTTCATTGCCGAAGCTGGCTTATTGCATTAAAAGATGGGTTCGTCTTACTACACAAAATGTAGGCATTGCGGTCGCAGCATCCAGTTGCGCCAAATGCCAGCGGGCCAGTGGGTGGCGTTTGAGGGTTACGACACCCAACACAACTGCAAGAGGCCGCCCTCCAGCAAGGGGCAGCAAGTATACCGTTCTCCAAATAGCCCGCAGTCGCCGTATGAGGACTTGGAATTCCTGAAAGATTTCGATGTCGGCGGGGCCTCTGCTAATACTGAGAGCACTCAAGAACACACCCCTCCTTCAAAGTCGGCGTCTCCACAATCGCCCCGAACCAAAACAAGCAGAAGATATTCTCCCAGAAACCGGCGAAGGGAGCGCAACTACAGCAATCCGGTTGCCGGCTCTCAGAACGCGACATCAACAATAAGAGAAGTCAGACCACAGGCTGAAACGCCCTCTCAGGCTGCCGCGCCGCACCCTCAAACCTCATCGAAGGCTGGAATCTGGCTATTCATCATTCTTATTGTGGCGGGACTCGCCTATTACATATTCAGTGGCGACTCAAAGAAGGGAAAACCAGCAGTCGAATCTCCTGCTTCTCAGCCTACCCCGATTGGGACGACAGTAACTAACCAAACACCGTCGTTGAGACCATCAGCTTATGTGGCCAGCGAAAATTCAGAGACAAAAGAACCAGCGGATACACCTACTATCTCTTCATCCGTCTCTACGGAAGCAACGTCAAGTGATGATGTACCACCGCAGAGGCCGACCCCATCACCCCGGATTTCTGATGCCAGTGAGCCTTCCATCAGCGTTAGCAGTTCTGCCGATCCGTCTGCTCCCTCCGGTTCAACGCGTGCTCCTTCACCCGCACCTATCAAAGACCTTGACTCACAATTCAGGATGAACGTTGCTGTGCGACTCGAACGGCTCGGCTTCCCCGTGGATTGGCAAAGCCATTCTTTGAATGAAATGTCTGACTGGGAGATGCGAATCAACTTGGCTAATCGGCTGCGCCGGATGGGACTGGATGTTGACTGGCAAAAGTATTCGTTCAGTCAGATGTCTGACTGGGAGCTGCGAATGGGCATCGCCAAAAGATTGGCGCGAAAGGGGCTCGATGTTGATTGGCAAAAGCACTCTTTTTCGGAGATGTCCGATTGGGATCTACGGATGAGTATTGCAGAGCGCCTTAAGCGGAAGGGCGTTGACATTAATTGGCAGGATTATACTTTTACACAAATGATCGAGATGGAAAAAAGAATCAGATAGCTCAGAGTCCAATCAGTAAACAACAATCGCTTACATTACCAGCCACACAGATACGGAGGGAAACTGGGTAGCCTCCGGCGCATGGACAACTATACCAGTTTCCACGGGAGCCTCAGTTGAGCGGCATTGGCTCAACATCCTTCAAAGTTTCTCTCAGAATCTCATCTCACGCCTCCTCTCATCTCTTTCTTTTCTTGAAAACTGAGCGGACAGCAACCACACGCCTAATCGGGCTAGCGGCGGTCGAGTCCAAGTCCCGTTACGGCTTCGAGTGGTTCGAAGCGAAGTGGGAAGAAACGCTCGGCGAAAAGGCGCAGGGGAAACTCTTCGCATAAAGGCGCGTCTTGGTAACGAGTGAAGCGAATTGAGGAGGTCAGAGCGATGCCTGTGAAAAACTGGGAATATGTCGCCACGCCAACGGGAGCTTATCGCTATTCGATTAACTCTACGGGCGACTCTTCCCATAAGTATGGTAACTGCTATTGCGGTCAACACGCGACAGAGGTCTTTATACAGGTAGAGGAACGACAATTTTACGACTTTGTGACACGCAAATTGACTAATCCCGATGATCCGAATTGGTTTGATGACTTCCTGGAGAGTCCTGCCACCTACACAGGGTCAGAGGCTGATCGAGGGTGGACGCAAAACAAGTGCAGAACGTTGATGGGTCATTATAACTGCCTCTTAGCTAAGAGATATAAGAGAGAGGCCTTGCTCACAATTGCCGCCCAGTCTGGAGGAGGTAGCCCAATTGAATGAAAGTGATTTCTTCTACAGCTTCATCTCAGCGTATCGTGGGCAATCTGACTACCATATGCAGAGACGACGCTCAAACGAGACTGAGCGCGTTAGTGTGCTGCTTGCCGTGCCTGAGTACTCAGATCCCAAAGGAAAACCGTACTACAACTTTGACTATGATCAATATAAACGCGGGGTGGCGGCGATGCACGGTCTGGCAATCGTTGATAATTCACGGCGCATCCTGACAAAAGATGAGCTATCAGCGCTCAGAGACGACATCAATAAAAGGTACACGAACGAAGGCGGCTTTGAGGCTTATCACAAGCTCACGCTTCGTCGCGGGTACTACAACCCGCCAACTCGGAGCTATGCGCGAATCATCGACAACCCCGATGGCAGTGAAACGCATGAGTACTTCGATGCCGACACCGACTCATGGACTCCGTTCACTCCCGACCGCAATAATTGACCGCTGATCCCATCACGGCGGGCTTCGGCGTTACCTGCATGAACGACCTCTTCGACGTGATTGAAGAGGGCGAAATCCTGTGTGAACTCGATGAAGCCATTACAGCATGCTCACATCACCGCACACCGCTATGGCGGCGTGTGGCGGGATTGGATCGCAATCCACGACTGGATCGATCGCAGCAAGTCAATCTTCCCCAGCATGCAGCACCGGATGTTCCTTCACTCGGATTTCGGAGAGTGGCTGACGGTCGGGATTCACGGTGAATCGATCAGGACTGAAGATGGGATTGCCATATCAACTCGCGATCTGTTCCGCGATCATCAGGTGGAAGACCTGGGGCGAGTCGTCACGCTGGCGGAATGGCTGCGTGAGATTGACGCCGGTTACTGGATGCGCCGGCGGAACCCGCCACGCCAACTCGAGCAGATCAGAGAAGAACCCGCCGAAGGACTGGCGGCGCGATGGGGAGGCTTTCCCGGCGCCTATCGCGCGCTGATCGACTTCTTTGACAAGCCGTGTGAGTTCGCGCCGGAAAACCCTGACGCCGCCGTCTTGATCACACACAACAGCTTTGGGATCTTCCTCGCGGAAGAACTGTTGGGCACGGTCATCACCCTCACCGAGACAAGCGATTCGCGGCGCCTCCCACAGATCATCTCCACACGCTCAGCCGCGGAAGACCTCGTTCATGCGCGCGTCGGTTCCATTCCGCCCGCCGGAAATCTCGCCGCCCACACAAGGCTGAAGCTCTGGATGCGCGGGAGTGAAGTCAGATCGGCCTTGCAAACGCGCTTGAAAAATGGGCGGAAAGCAGCGAGGTGCGTTTGATTTGTCATCTCCTTTCACTTAGGCTTTGTTTGAAAATAAGTTGATGATTTCCAGAAATTAGCCATGCGGCTTAATCGTATAGTTCAACCTTGGCAAGACACGATGCGGAACCAGATTGATC
>JAKEHZ010000057.1 GCA_022614735.1 Acidobacteriota bacterium
GGTCGAGTGGCTCAAGCGCACGCCTCTGATCGCTTTGCGTCAGGCAGCTTAACCGTAGATGAATCTGCAACATAGAACCGTAACTTGGCGCGCATGGGGCATGGCCCATATCCCCCCGGCCTTGGCTGACAACTACGCCTTGCTCAAGCCCGCAGCAGCAGCCGTAACGGATCGGCAGCGACGCAAGCGTAGTGGTGAGGTGGTAATAGCCGACGTGGATGCGTTTGCGGCTGCATTACTGGCTGCTGGGATAGAGTTTGATGGGAGCGGCAATATGCAGATTGGCCAAGAGGAATTGGAGCGGTTAGCGCCATTGCTGACAGGTTTCAGGCAGACAGAGATCACGGTAAGTGAACCTGGCGAGGGCGGGGAAGAAAATGATCAGTAAGTAGCCAGATTGTGAGACCAGCGAAATGTGGGTTGTACTTGACCTGTAAAGTCAACTAACCTATGATGATTAATGAGTCTGAACTGTTCTCAGGCAATCTCCCGGTAATCTGAACTACGCCGGGTTAACTGCACGAGACAATCAAGGAGGTTGCCAAGATGCTTGATTATGGGATTAGGGTTGCGCCCAATACAGTAGCGTATGCTGACGAGGAGAAAGACAAGCTAGTAGTGGAGTTCGCCATCCCAGGAGCGCCAACGGATACTATCGATCTGAAGCTCTTGCCAGACAGCATCCACCTGACAGCGCCAGCAAGGGACATCGAGTATGTTTCAGCACTGGCTTTACCTTGGCCGGTGAAACCTGACAAAGCCGAAGCGATCTACGAGCACGGCCTGCTCCGAATCGAAGTGCCCTTCAAAGATCCGATGGAAGATGCTACGAAGGTCGCCATCAAAGCAGGTGGCGCGGAAACCAAGATCAAGAAAATCGAACCCTGATGACCCGTTAACTTGAGAGAGTCTCTTCTCGTCCTACCACGGGTGTCGCCCGATTCATCGGGCCGGACACCGGAAATTTCCTTCTCACTTTCCCTCTCAAATACTGGGCATTCGCCCCGATTTCGCAGACAAATTAGACAAAAGCCGAATTCAGATGCATCACGATAAGGAAGGCGCTGTCTGATATCCATCCCCTCCACCTATGTCCCAAAATTACACTGATCTTGGCTATACCAGTACAGGATTTCTCGATGATCGACCGGACACAGCACCCAATCGAAGTAGCCGCTGACAAGCTCATTATCGAGTTTCGTTTTCTCCGAACTGGCGGGATGCCGGCGATTGTCGGAGTCGTGATGTGGATCGCTCACGCCGAGAATATAAGCCGTAACTTTCAGTTTTGATTGTTGCGGTGTTTCACCTGCACGCACCTGAGTGAAATGCATAAGACTTAGCCACCGACGCATCCACACATCCCGACGCGGCAGCACAGAACAGAATCTTGAACGCGGTCAAGCGGCTGAGGGAGATCGCACAGGCTGAAGTTTCGCCTTCACTGCTAGCTAGGCTGCCGGAGGTTAACGCAATAATGGATCGTTAGAAAGTCACTGGCAAGGGCGTTTCGGTGGCAGTTCCTGTAATACAAGGTAAACCGTTCCAGATTTGTCGCCATAATTCGATTAGTGTCCGCTTCACCAATTAACCGCCGATTCCAATATCTCTGGTATATCGTCCGTGTTTCTCGATACTGCTGGCGGCAGCCAACGACCGAAGCCTCCATTCTCATTGACGGCCTTCACCCACTCTTTCAAAGCCTCCCGTTTCACCCTGTCTCGTTGCGATTCTTGTCCTTTTGTTTCGAGCGCGAGAATGCCGCCGCTCTGGAGCCGGATGAGAAAGTCTGGCCGGTATTTTTGCTCAACGCCATTGAAGATGTAGCGAATTTCAAAGCCCAGATGATCGTTCTTCACCCAGGCCGCAACGTGATTGCTGCGGTCAATCGCCATCGCTTCGGTTGCTTCCCAAGTGCTGTCACAGACGCAAAAGTTGATGTGTGATTTTTTCGTGTGAATCACCGGCTTGCTGGTGTCCCAGGGTTTCATGTCGCCAGTAGAGCGAATCGGGTAATCCTGCTCAACTACCAGTGCCGTTGACTGTGCGTTTTCAGTCTGAATTGCGCCGGAGATGTGATTGAAAATTCTGTTTGCGTTCAGCCTGATAAAAATCCGCCGCTTCACTTCATCAAGCCCGAACAGCGGCGGAGAGATTTGCAGTCTGTCAGATTTGATGAACTCTTCCACCAGCGGCACGAGCTGTGCGAACAGATCATTGATGCTGCCATTCCAGCTTGGCCGCATTTGCTCAAAAACGCTCAAGGTCGATTCAAAGATGCTTCGTTGTAACCGTACTTCGCCGCGCAGTTTCTCAAGGTCAATCTCTGAGATTTTCGAGAAGTCGTGTTTACCTTCGATCACTGGAGCGAGTTCAACCAGGCGCGGCGTATCGGATGCGCTCAAGGTCAGCGGCTCAACACCATCAAGACTCAGCCTAAGCTTGGGCTTGAAAAGATGCTCGATGCGTATAACGTTCGGCCAACGGATGGCGAATTCCTCCCGCTCGCGCAGCGGTTCAATGCGCGTCTTTGAGGCTGTCGGCTGCGGGGCTGTACCTTTGGGCGATTCGTGCGGGAGAAACGTAAATGGAACACCGAAGATGTTGGCGTATTCAGGATCAAACATCCCTTCTTGGTTTAGGTCGTAAGACGTGCGGCGCAACCCACGCCCTATAACTTGCTCGCAAAGAAGCTGACTGCTGAAGGCGCGCAAGCCCATGATGTGAGTTACTGTCTTGGCGTCCCAGCCTTCGGTCAGCATTCCAACAGATATGACGTGTTGAATCTGTTCGCCCGCCGCGCCAATCCTGCCCACTGTGTCCACTGTTTGGCGCAACAGTTCAGCTTGCTCTTTTTTGGAAAACTTGCGTTTCGGCTCGTCGGCTGACGGATCATCTTCGTCATTCTCTTCGTTGCCGGTCTCAATAACCGCTTCTTCGGCTTGCGCTTCAGCGGCTTCCACCACTTTCGAGTCAATGTGTAAGGTGCGCTCAGGGTCGCACAGTTCGGGAATATCCAGCCGTTTATGATCGAACGAATACTTCGGTCTCTCGCAGAAATTTCTTGATGAGCGTCTTCCCTTCGGTGCGTGTGTCCACCTTCCTTTGAAGGACCTTTAACCTGCCCTGGTCGTCTCTGTATTTGACTCTCACCCAGAGACCGGGTCTGTCTTTTCGTTTTCCTATTGATCCGGTTCGCTCGCGTGGCATCTTCTAACTCTCCTTTTACGGGGTTACTTTTCGGGTTACCTTTGGACTGATAATTTGGGTATTATTCGAGGCACCCTTAAGCTACCAAAAACTATTGAAAATGGAAGATTTATTTGTGAAAATGATCAGGTAGGAGAGGTGAGAGAAACAGAGTATCAAACGGATTCATAACCCCTAGGTCCGGCGTTCGAGTCGCCGCGCCGCCATCTTTCTTTTCTATCACTTACAGCCATTTTTAGCCCTGTCCATCGAGATAATTGAAAAAACAGCCTTCGGCTTTAGTTAGCGTCGAGCACGGGCGGCAGTGCTTTGTCTTCGGGAATGAATCGAATGGAGAGGGAGTTAACGCAGTGGCGGGTGTCTTTGTCGGTAAAGCCTTCGCCCTCGAAGACGTGGCCTAAGTGGGCCTGGCAGCGAGCGCAAGTGATTTCGATGCGTCGTCCGTCCGCATCCACGTGACGCTCCACGCTGTCGGGGTATTCTTCGTCAAAACTCGGCCAGCCGCAGCCGGCATTAAATTTAGCCTCCGCCGAATAGAGCGCATTGTTGCAGCGCCGGCAAATAAACGTGCCGGGCGAGAAAAGCTTGTCGTACTCGCCGGTAAACGGTCTTTCCGTGCCCTTATGTACGATGACTCGCTCTTCCTCGGTTGATAAGTGGTTGTAGGGCATAAATATTTGTAATTACTGTAGCAAAGATTTTCTACACCTAAAAGTAAAAACCGCTCATTAAGACTGCTTGTAAATTTCTCAATAAATCTGACGCTCGTATGCCTCTATTGGATTTATTCCTCATCCGACGTCCGATGACCGGACCTGACTGACTGACGGCCCGGATCGGCATGAGTCATTTCCGCCTGGGCGAGTGGAAGAATCCGAACCCCGCGTCGCTTCGTGACAAACGATATCGCCCACTGCAGCGTCACCAACAGCCGATTCGCAAACCCAATCAGAAAATA
>JAKEHZ010000058.1 GCA_022614735.1 Acidobacteriota bacterium
TGTTGATTCGCTTGAGCGGACGCTTAATGAAACGCGGGGTCGAGTGGACGGCGCCAGCACTACTGGCCGGATTCTGGAATTGGACTGACAGATAATGAACATTAATGTCAAAGAACTTGTGAATAAACTAATGGCGTCAGCGACCTGAACCTTGGCAAGAGGCCGTTTTATCAAGGCTCAGGTCGCTGACGCTCCCCGTACTGCACCACCGCCTGAGTAGTTAGAACGGTAATAAGGCTTTCCTGCACCCTATATTAATGGGATTCTTGACACAACTCAGACCATCCACGTAAACTCTATGATGTTCGCGATCGGGTATAAACCTTCGATGGGGGTGCACTGGATTCGATGGAAGACCTGAAGCGACGGATGCATACCGGGAAGCTTGTAACCCGTAAACTGCAGGCAAAACTTAATTGCGAACAATGAACTCGCAATGGCAGCCTAGTTAAACACTAGAATCACTGCCCGCTCGCTCGCGCATCGCCTGTGTGTGCGAACCGAGCGTCGACTCAGCAGGCTAGCGATCCGGTGCAGGTCAGAGCCGGAGAGCGAAACTAATCTGGCATAGCTTTGACGTGGTTCTTCGCCGCTTCTGCTGCCACGTCAGGGTGAATCACAAGCGAAGCGGCTAAGTATGTAGATTCCTTCGTAGACGGCTGCCAGATGAGAGTTCGATTCTCTCCACCTCCACTACAAATCAGAAAGAATAAATCAAAAGGCAAAAGGCAAAAATCAAAAGGCAAAAGTCAGAAAGATTCGCACCGACCTTTAGCCTTCTGATTTTTGCCTTTTGATTTTTGCCTTTTGCCTTTTGATTTTTTTCTTTCTGCCTTTTGATTTATTCTCACGATGAATTCCCTTCCGATCGGCATATTTGATTCCGGCGTCGGCGGTTTGACTGTTCTTCGCGCTGTGCGCAAAAGGCTGCCGGATGAAAGCGTCATCTATCTGGGCGATACGGCGCGTGTGCCTTATGGGACAAAATCACGGGCAACGATTGAACGTTATGCAGTCGAAGACGCGGCATTTCTTGTTGATAAAGGTGTAAAGATGATCGTCGTCGCCTGCAACACGGCTTCGGCAATGTCGCGCGAAAGGTTGCGTCAAGAGTTCAATGTGCCTCTGCTGAGCGTGCTGGGGCCGGGCGCGAGAATGGCCGCGCGGGTCACGCGAGCGGACCGCATCGGCGTCATCGCTACTGAAGCGACGATTGAAAGCGGAGCTTACGAACGAGCAATCGGAGAATCTTGCGGAGAAAGACGGGTTGAGATCTTCTCGCGCGCTTGCCCGCTCTTCGTGCCGATCGTCGAAGAGGGGGAGACCGATTCCGAGATCACTCGCTTGATAGCTGAGCAGTATCTTGCGCCGCTGCGCGAGCAGAAGATCGACACATTGCTGCTCGGCTGCACCCACTATCCCCTGCTCAAGCGCGTGATCGGCGAAACGATTGGGGCCAAAGTAATACTGGTCGATTCGGCGGAAGCCACAGCGGGAGAGACGGCCGCATTGCTCGAAAGGGAAGGATTGATAAATCAGACTGGCGAAGAGGCCAGTTATCAGTTTTATGTGACCGATGCGGCAAAGCGGTTTCATCGCATCGCAGAGAGAATTCTCGGAGAGCCGCTGGAGCATTTGGAGGCGGTAGAGGTATGGGGACATGACAGACTTGAAAGAGATTGAAGAAAAAGCGCGGGTGCGCCAGGACGGCCGTATGCCACTGGACCTGAGAGAAGTGAAGATGATTACCGGTTATACGAAATATGCGGAAGGCTCTGTGATGATCGAGATGGGCCAGACGCGTGTCATCTGCAATGCCACCGTTGAAGACCGCGTGCCGTCATTTTTGAAAGGCAAAGGCGTGGGCTGGGTGACGGCGGAATATGCCATGCTGCCTCGCGCAACTGAAGTCCGGACGCAGCGCGAAATCGGCCGTGGCGGTCCATCCGGGCGAACTCACGAGATTCAACGATTGATCGGGCGAAGCCTGCGTTCAGTGATTGATATGTCTATCATTGGTGAACGCACGGTGACCATTGACTGCGACGTGATTCAAGCCGATGGCGGCACGCGAACGGCTTCGATCACGGGTGGTTTCGTTGCGCTGGCGCTGGCATTGAATAAATTAATTGAAGATGGCAAATTTGAACGCCCGATGCTGCGGGATTATATTGCTGCAGTGAGCGTCGGCATTGTCGGCGAGCGCGTGCTGCTCGATCTTGACTACAGCGAAGATTCTGCCGCCGAAGTAGATATGAACATTGTGCGGACTGGCGATGGTCGTTTTGTCGAGATCCAGGGGACAGCCGAGACCGAAGCCTTCAGTCGCGCGCAGATGCTCGAGTTGATCGCTGCGGCCGAAAGCGGGGTCGATCGTTTGATTGCAATTCAGCGAGAAATAATCGTTCAGGCCCTTGCGGGAAAGAATTTTCGTGCGATGATGGACCCATCCTCGCGCGGCAGGATAAATTGGAAGGAGGACGCATCTTGATCCATCGTTGCTTTAACCGTCTGATATTACCCTTTATTCTTCTCTTCTCTTTAACAGCGACGGCGACGGCGCAGGAAGTCTTTGAAGACCCTGACGGCCAATACACTGTGACCTTGCCTGCTGGATGGATAGCAGTCGTCAACCAGGACAGTCTGGGCCGCAAGGACGTTAACATCGTCTTCAAAATCCGTGAAAACGGCGCGCTCAAAGTGCGGCGCGTTGACGATTCTGAATCGAAGCTGGAATTGATAGATTATGCCAAGAAGGACGAAGAGCAGACGGTGCGGTTTCTACCAGCTTATGACAAGCTCACCCTCGAAAATTTCCTGCTCGGTGGAGGCAAAACCGGCACGCTATTGTCTTATGATTTCAAAAACGCTGCAGGCCAGCCTTTCACCGGTCGAAATTACTACCTGCGTTCAGGCGAAAAAATAATCTATGTCTTGCGCTTCACTGGGAGAAAGAACACTCTCGGTACGCTGAGAAATCAGACCGATGCGATTGCACGGTCGTTTAAGGCGAAATAAGAAGAGAGAATACGAAACAAACGAAAATAACGAAACAAACGAAAAAGCCTAAAACTTTTCGTTTGTTTCGTTATTTTCGTTTGTTTCGTATTCTCTCTTCTGTTTGGTTTTCTTTAAGTCCGTCTTCGCGCTGCACCAGGCAATTCGGCAAGCTGCACCGTCAGTGTCATCTTGCGACCGGCGCGCATCACCTCGACTTGCACGCGATCGCCAATGTTTTTGCTATTGAGCACACGATCGAGGTCGTCCTGTGATTTGATTGAGTGTCCGTCAACGCCGACGATAATGTCGCCGCCAACCGGGATGATGTATCTGCCGATTTGAACTTCTTTTGTCGGGCCCCGAACGCCTGCCTTTTCCGCGGGACCTCCGCTAACCAGGCCAACTACAAGCAATCCTTCGCTCACTGGCAGAGAAAGCGCCCTTGAGAGACCCGGCTGAAGCTGAATAGGCTGAACAATGCCCAGTCTGGGTTTACGCACGCGACCATACTGCAGGACGTCATTAATGACGCGTCTGGCCGTGTCAACCGGGACAGCAAAGCCGATACCGACCGAACCGCCCGATGGGCTGTAGATCAACGTGTTGATGCCGATCATTTGCCCGCGGGAGTTCAGGAGCGGCCCGCCAGAATTGCCGGGATTGATTGCGGCATCGGTCTGGATCACACCTTCGATTAATCGGTTCGATATTTCCGAGCGGATTGGACGTGAAAGACCGGAAACAATCCCCGTGGTCAGCGTACCCTCCAAACCGAATGGGTTTCCGATTGCCAGCACTTTCTGACCGACAAACACTTCCTTTGAGTTGCCCAAAGGAACCGGCGTCAATTCTGCAGCCGGCGCCTCGATCTTGATTACGGCGAGATCGTTGTCAGCATCGGCATCGAGCACTGTCGCGGGAAATTCGTGTTTGTTTGATAACGTGACAACGAGTTTTTCTGCCTCTTGAATCACGTGGTAATTGGTCAGGATGTGACCCTCTTTGTCGAGAATCGAGCCTGACCCCGTGCCCTGTTTCGGATAAGCCTCAAAAAACCAATCGCGCACCATAACAGTCGAGGTGATATTTACCACTCCAGGACTCAATGCACGATAGACTTCCTGATTGTTCTTTTCGTCAGTCGCAACTGACGGATCTGTCAAACCGGCAACAGACGAGCTCTCGATTGTTGCCTTCTCCGGTTTCGCGCCTGCCAATCTCCCGAGTAATGCCGAACTGAACCGGTCGTAAAGGACGACAGCGCTCGCCGCAAAGACCGCAGTCATCAGCGCGAGTAAAACCAGTTGTTTGGCAGTGATCTGAAAATGTGTCTTCATCGCAATCTCGCTCCTTCATAAACATTCAAAGGTGATGGAAAGAAATCATCACCCCGTCAGATGATTACCAATCGGATTTGTAAAAAGTTCCGAAAAAGCCCGTCCGTAAACTGAATTCATCGCCCTGAACATCACTTCCAGGTGTAAAGATGTTAAAATTGTAAAGTCCCATCTACGATTTACAAAAAGTTACATCAGGCAGTCTTGCAAAAACAAAATAGATGTCAGGGGAGACCGCTGATATGACTCTCCAGCCGCAAAAGCATTGTACCATTCTTGCCCTCCTCTTTGCGCTCAGTCTCTGTGCGGCATCACCGTATTTTTTAGTTCAATCTCAGGAACGCATGGGTAACCAGTTATGTTAATCCGAAGCTCATTTGGTTTTTTTCCCAAACCGCTGATTGTCGCGGTAGCGCTCTGCACTGCTATCACTGCACAAACAGACCAATCGCAATCGAAGCAGAACAAAGATCGGCAGAGTCAGGATCCCCTTGTCCGCATCGAGACCGAGCTTGTCCAAATTGATCTTGTCGTTGCCGACAAGAATGGAAAGCTCGTGCGCGATCTCAAACGCGAAGATTTCGAGCTTTTTGAAGATGGAAAGAAACAGCAGATCACACATTTTGCAGCCGGCACGGCAACCAAACCCGCCACCTGGCTGAGAGCTGAGAGACCACCTCAAGCGAGAGAGAATAAAACCACAGTAACCACAACTGAAGTGCGTGGCGGGCGTTACATAGTGATTGCCGTCGACGACTTTCATCTCGCCGCTGAAAACCTGATGATCGCTAAACGAACTCTGCAACGTTTCATCAATGAGCAGCTGGTTGCGGGCGATCAAATCGCAGTCGTGACGACCAGCGGCAATGTCGGTCTCTTCCAGCAGTTCACCAGCGACCGCGAAGTGCTCGAACGCGCGATCAGTCGTCTCTCGGTGCAAAACCGGACTGTCACTTCCTCTTCCGACGTGCCGCGCATCTCTGACTACCAGGCCGAACTGATTGATCTCGGGAACCGTGAGGCGCTGGAACTGGCTGCGCTGGAGATTATGCGCCTTGAAAACGTCGCCCCTCCCCCACCTCCCGGAGGACGGGGAGGTGGGGGAAGACCGGGAGGCCCGGGTGGACAATCCCCCTTCGGCGGCGTCTCGGCGAGAGAACGAGCGGAAGAACAGGCAAAATCAAAAGCGCGCTCAATCGTCGCTCAGAACGCACACTACACCAGAGCAACGCTTGATATACTTGACAGTACTATTCGCAGTTTGCGCCAACTCACCGGACGCAAGATGCTCGTCCTGCTCTCAGATGGTTTTTTTCTGGGCGGAAGCAGTTCATCACAATTTTTTGATATCCGCAGGATCACCGATGCGGCAACACGGTCAGGTGTCGTCATCTACTCGATTGACGCCAGGGGGCTGATCGCGATGCCGCCTGGCGGCGATGCATCCACCCCTTCAAGAATAGAAACCGATCTTCCGGGAGCGCAGGCGCGGATAGAGATGGGATCGCTCGACGCTAAGCGCGATGGGATCAATGCTCTCGCGCGTGACACTGGCGGCTTCCTCGTCATCAACACCAACGATCTCAATCTTGGACTTCAAAGGGTGCTGGACGACAACGAGACTTATTACGTGCTGGCCTACGAACCGCCGGAGTCGCGGCGCGACGGTCGTTTTCACAAGATCGAAGTCCGCATTGCAGACCGGCCTGAGTTGAAAGCGCGCACGCGCAAAGGATATCTGGCGCCAACACCTGAAAAGCCACCCGAAAAGTCGGCCGAAAAACAGAGAGAAAAGTCGCCTGAAAAAGTCGCGCAGGAAGCCAAAGCGACTAAAGATGCTCAGATCAAATCGGGCCTGGCCTCGCTCTTCCCCCTGCGTGAAATCCCGATTGAGATCTCGGTTGAATTTATCGACATAGCCGGGCGAGGCCCCTCTGCATTGATCAATGCACATATTGACGCCTCGGCTCTTGAACTCCAGCGAACCAATGACCTTCTTACCGACACGATCGATCTCACTGTAGCGGTATTTGATGAACGGGGTAAAGTTGCGCATAGTCACAGCGAACGCCTCAGTCTCAACCTAAAAGCGAGCGTACTGGAAACGATAGTCAAGAAAGGATTCAGCTACCGCAGACACATTTCGCTCAAGCCCGGTTTTTATCAGGCGAGAATCGCACTGCGTGAGGAAGGAACAGCGCGATTGGGAAGCGCCGCAAGCTGGGTGGAGATTCCGGACCTGAGCAAGAAACAGTTGACACTCAGCAGCATTCTTCTCTCACCGGGAGAAGATGAACAGTCATTACAAAATGCAAATGAGACGAACCTGAGCTATCAACCCAGGCCTTCAACAGCCAGGCGAAAATTCCAGCGCGGCGGTAAAGTCGATTTCCTGGTCTTCGCCTACAACGCCAAAGTAGAGAAGGGCTCGCCGGACGTGGTTATCCAATCGCAGGTTTATTCGGGCAGTAAATTGATCTACGCTTCGCCGCTGGCAAAGATGGCTCTCATTCCCGATGCCGATGCGCAGCGTCTTCCTTATGCAGCACGAGTCTCGCTCGAGGGGTTCGACGCCGGTGAGTATGAATTGCGTCTCATGGCGATTGACCGTTCGACAAAGGGGACGGCTTTCAGAAGAGTCTATTTTTCTGTGGAATGACTACTGATTGCGGATTGCGGATTGCGGATTGCGGATTGATTGTGGAATTCCTCACTTCAAATCCGCAATCCGCAATCCGCAATCCGTCGGCTCTGTACCTCAGAATGGCGTTTAACGATCTCGTCAATTGCGCGCACCTGCACGACCATTTCACGGAACATTTCGAAAAGTAGCGCCTGCGGACCGTCGCATAGCGCGCGTTCAGGATAAGGATGCACGTCGACAAGTAGTCCATCTGCGCCGACAGCGACGCCGGCGCGAGAGAGCGGAAGCACTTTCTCGCGTTTGCCGGTGCTGTGGCTCGGATCAATAATGATCGGGAGATGTGACAGGCGTTGCACTGCCGGAATGAGCGAAAGATCGAGTGTAAACCGCGAATGATTGGCAAACGTGCGAACGCCCCGCTCACAGAGAATCACCTGATAGTTCCCTTCGGCCATAATGTACTCAGCCGCGAGCAGGAATTCCTCGATAGTTGAAGCCATCCCGCGTTTGAGCAACACGGGCTTGCGCGCCTGGCCGGCACGTTTGAGGAGGCTGAAGTTCTGCATATTACGCGTGCCGATCTGAATAACGTCAGCGTAACGTTCGACCAGATCAAGAGCGTGCTCATCCGTCGCTTCAGTCACTGTCTTCAACCCGTATTGATCACGCATATCAGCGAGGATCTTCAAGCCCTCTTCGCCCAGCCCCTGAAAAGCATAAGGTGACGTGCGCGGTTTGAATGCGCCGCCGCGAAAAAACCTGCAGCCCATCTCGGCGATGACCTTTGCCGTCATCATCGTCTGCTCACGCGATTCGACAGCGCAGACGCCGGCAATAATGGCAAACTCGTCGCCGCCAATCTCGGCATCGCCTATTTTGATGACCGTCTTTTCCTGCTTCAGTTCGTGGCTGACCAGTTTGTATGGCTTGGTCACACGCACACATTCAGAAACACCGGGCAGGTCCGCGAACGGTGAGGGGTCGACCGCGCCAGTGTTGCCGGTGATTCCGATGGCCGTACGGTTTGAGCCCGGCATCGGGTGCGCTTTCAACCCGATTGAATCGATTGTTTCAACGACGCGCTGAATATCAGCTTCAGTCGCGTCGGATTTCATTACGATCAGCATAATTTTTCTCAGAAAGAGGGGGGGGACTTTCCCGAACATTCGCAGTTCGAACTGATGCCTGAATGATGTCAGCTGAAGAGAGAATGCGAAGCAAGCGAAAATATACGAAACAAGCGAAAAGTGGTCCATTTTCGCTTGTTTTGTATATTTTCGCTTGCTTCGCATTCTCTCTTCTTCTTTACATCCTCTCAGGCGTTTCGATACCAAGAAGCGCGAGTGCCTGTTCGAGTTTCCGCCGCGCCACATCAACAACCATCAACAACAAAACGCGTCGTGATTCGTTCTCTTCACTCAAGATGTGATAGTTGTGGTAAAAGAGATTGAACTGCTTCGCCAGCTGAAACGCATACTTCGCAATGTGCGCCGGTTCGAAGCCCGAAGCTGCTACCTGCGTCACTTCATCCAGCCGCGAAGCGAAGTAGACCAGCGACCACAGGTCATTGCCGCTTTCGCCGGAGAAGAATTCGTCGATATTCTCCATTGAACATTTGGCAAAATCATCACGCAATTCTTCCGGTTTGCGCCCGAGTTTTCTGAAAATATTGCGGGCGCGAACGGCAGCGTACTGGATGTAAGGACCAGTCTCGCCGTCGAAGCTCAAAGCCTCTTTGAAGTCGAAAGCTATGATCGAGTTGCGTGTGTATTTGAGCAGGAAGTATCGCAAAGCGGCGAGAGCGATCTGATGCGCAATGCGTTTCTGCTCGACTTCACTTAGGTCCTGATGACGCGACCGGACTTCTTTGAGCGCACTCTCTTCCAGACGATCGATCAAGTCATCTGCCTTTACACCCAATCCCTTGCGCCCGGACATTCCGATCTGCCGGCGCTGCGCATCAGCTTCCGAGAGCTCCATTCCTAATTCCGCCGCGGCCTCAGGCGTGAGCGTGACCTTCTCATATGCCAGATGCGCGCTGCGCGCTACTCGTTCGTCGTGGTCGATCTCCATGACACCGCGCTTGACATTCGCCTGCAGGTACGATTGTCCGACGTCAATCACGTTTAAAAACGCCGTGCCGTTCCCAAACGCGGGATGCTGGGCGGCAGACTCTTTTTCATCGCTTGTCGTGATCCAGATCTCGTGACCGTGATGATTGCGGCGCAACGGCCTGTAATGGAAATCCAGACCGAGTTTGCCCAGCTTCCAGAGGTGATAGGCGATGTCCTTTCCCGTATACGTCACCGTGCCATTCGAGCGCACAATGATCTTGTCCGGATCATACTCACCCTCTTTCTCCTCATCATCTCCAATTCTCCCTCTCTCCCTCTCTCCCTCTCTTTCTTCAGCCTTCATCACCCAACAGCCCTTGCTGCGTCCTTCAGTCTCGAAAACGATGGCGCCCATCTCTTTCAACTTCTCGAAAGCGCGCGCCCAGAAATTCAAATGCAGGATCTCCCGTTCGCGCGCGAGCAGATCATAACTGATATCCAGCCTCTCCATCGTATTCAAATGACAATCGACAATGCGCGAGGAAATATATTCCGCTATCTCGGCCGTCGTGTTTCCACCTTCTTCGATCTCATGCAAAATCCTGGCGCCCGTTTCGCGCCGTGACTTGTCCTCCTCGTACCAGGCACCGACGCGCGAGTACAGATCCCAGCAGTAGTAATCAAAGCGCCCCGGCCCTTCAGCAAGCCGTTTGATCTCGTCAAGAGATTTGCCGTCGAGATAGATAAATCCGACGACGACATCGGCTACTTGCACGCCTGTATTATCGATGTAGTTGTGGACTTCTACGTTCTCGCCTGTCGTGCGCAGGATGCGCGCAGTGGTGTCGCCGAGCACGGCGTTCCGGACATGACCGATGTGCGCTGCCTTGTTCGGATTGATCGAAGTATGCTCGACGATGAGCTTTCCGGATTGCGGATTGAGGCCAAAGGTTTCTCTTGCAGATTGCAGACCGGTTAGACGAGCGAACATCCGGGCACGGTCGATGAAGACATTCAGATAACCTGCACCGGCAATTTCAACACGAGCAATGCCGGGAATAGATTTCAGGCCTTCGGCCAACTTCGCTGCCAACTCACGCGGATTCTTCTTCTCGCCGGTCGCAGCTTTGATGCGTTTGGCAAGTTCAAATGCAACGGGGAATGCCAGATCGCCGAGTTCCGTTTTCGGCGGCACTTCGACGGCAATTTCATTCAGATCCAGATTGAAATTCTCTCGCACGAGCGCGAGCAGACGTTGTTTGATTTCAACTCCAAGCGATGAAGACATCGTTATTGTTTCCTTTGCAACCTTTCTAGTGTCAACGGATTTTGTGCTTATGGAAAGGAAGAGAGAACGCAAACCACGCGAAATAAAGCGAACCACGCGAAAAAGCAAAGAATTTTCGTGTGTTTCGCGTGTTTTGTGTCCTCTCGTGGGTCTTCTCATCAGGCATAGCCACAAAAATCGTCAGTACTACAAATCTCAAATATCAGCCGGCTTGAAAGATTAAAGCGTCTCGTGTTATACACTTGCTAGCTTATTAAATCTATGGCGCGTTGGTGTAACTGGTTAACACGCCGCCCTCTCAAGGCGGAGAGCACGGGTTCGAGTCCCGTACGCGCTATCAGGCAAAGAGAA
>JAKEHZ010000348.1 GCA_022614735.1 Acidobacteriota bacterium
GCGGATTGCGGATTTAAAGAGAGCCAGTACCTGAATTGCTGAAATATTTTCAAATCCGCAATCCGCAATCCGCAATCCGCAATCCGCAATCATCATGACCACTCCACTCTCAAATATCCGCGTTCTCGACTTTGGCCGCTACATCGCCGGGCCGTATTGCGCGATGATGCTGGCCGACTTTGGCGCTGAGGTGATCCGCATCGAACGTCGCGAGGGTGGTGAGGACCGCTACATTGCCCCGATCACTGAGCAGGGCGACGGGCCGATGTTCATCGGCTACAATCGCAACAAGAAAGGAATCACGCTCGATCTTGCACACCCGCAGAGCCGTGAAATCAAACGGCGGTTGATCGCCAGCGCCGACGTTGTCATTGCCAATTTACCTTCGGACGTTTTGCAGAAACTCGAACTGGACTACGAATCGCTCACTGCTATCAAACCGGATATCATTCTCACCCGCATTTCCGCCTTTGGCCCTGATGGACCGTACGCCAATCGGGTCGGATTTGACTCGGTTGTGCAGGCCATGTCGGGGGCGATGAGATTGACGGGGTTTCCCGGCCCACCGATACGCAGCGTCGTCAGCTTTGAAGACCTGGGGACCGCTCTACATGCAGCCTTTGGCACGATGGTCGCTCTTTACGAGCGAGAGAAGACAGGCCGGGGGCAGATTGTCGACGCGTCCCTCCTCGCCACGGGTGTGACGTTCATGCAGGTGTTGTTGGCCGAACGATACGTCCTCGATCTTATTCGCAAACAACAGGGTAATACTGGCTTCCACGTTGCGCCGAACGATACCTATAAGACAAAAGATGGATGGATAATGGTTCAAGTGATGGGCCAGCCTATGTTCAAACGATGGGCGCGGTTGATCGAGAGAGAGGATTTGCTCGATGACCCACGTTGTGCTGATGACATCACACGAGCAAATCATCACGGAGTGATCACGGAAGCGATGAATGGCTGGGCCTCTCAACTGAAGACCGAAGAGGCGATCGACCGGCTGGAAGAAGCCCGCGTCCCATGCGCTAAGGTTTACGAGCTCACTGAGGTTTTTGATGATCCCCAGGTGCGGGCGCGTGATTTGTTGAGGTACGTCGAATACCCGGGAAGCGCCAGGCAGTTCCCCCTCGCCAATACGCCGGTCCGCCTGTCGGAGACTGATGGCGAAGTGAGGCATCGCGCGCCGATGCTCGGTGAGCATACTGATGAGGTCTTACATGGGTTGGGATTCAGCTCCGAAGAGATTGCTCAGTTTCACTATGCCAGTGTAGTTTAAAGTACGGGGAGCGTAAGCGACCTCTTACTTACGAAAGCGCCGCTAAACCAAATAACAGGTCGCTTACGCTCCCCGTACTGCTCACGTCTCACTCAGATCAACCCACTTGACAATACCCTCCAGCGGTTGATAGTTGAAGAGGCGCACGAGTAAATCCGCAATATCAGATGACACGACGATCAACTGTCGATAACGCGGCCTGACAAATCCCTCCTCAATCGCGCGATCGATCATGGCCAGCAATGGGTCGAAATATCCTTCAAGGTTGAGTATGCCAATTGGCTTCTGATGAATGCCAAGCTGCGCCCACGTCAGGACCTCAAACAATTCATCAAAAGTTCCCAAACCGCCGGGCAGGGCGATGAAAGCATCAGCCAGGCTGGCCATCATCGCTTTGCGTTCGTGCATCGTCCTGACAATTCGCAATTCGACTTGAGTTTCAAAAGTCGGTTCAAGCGCTCGCTCTTTGGTCGCCAGGGCATAAGGAATCACTCCAATGACTTCACCTTTAGCCTCGATAACGGCCCGAGCAACTTCGCCCATTAATCCGATTCCCCCGCCACCATAAACCAATCCCATCCCGTACCCAGCCATCGTTCGACCCAATGTCTGTGCTTGTTCAAGATAAATTTCGCGTGTGCCGCGACTGGATCCACAGAACACGCAGATGCGTTTGATCCTCATTTCATCCATCGAAGAACTATCTCACAGGACATGGAAAGTTATCTAGTGATTGCCGGGAAATCGCCATGCGCGGGGTTTGCGGTTATACTTGTGGCTGTTATAGCTTGATCTGGAAAGAATCCGTCACACGAGCTCCCTCTTCCGGACAGACCAGAATTATTTTCAGCATACTATGCGCTGGAGAACCACTTATGACATCGCTAGTCAACGGAGGTAGACTGACAGCAAAGCCGGTAGACCCGGAAGAAATGAAAGAGGCTCTTGAGCGGGTCTTGAGCAGCAAGTATTTCGCTCATGCTCCGATGAAGCAAAGATTCTTGCGCTTGATCTGTGAATATCATCTCAGTGGACGCGGAGGAGAACTCAACGAATATCTAATCGGGCAAGAAGTCTTTGACCGCGACAGCACATACAACCCTGCCACTGATCCGATTGTTCGAGTCGGCGCTCATGGTGTCCGTGAGAAACTCGAACTCTACTACCAGAAGGAAGGAGGAGATGACGAGATTCGTATTGTGATGCCAGTCGGCAGCTACAACATCTGCTTTGTCAGACATTCACCCCAGAAACCCGAAGAAAATCAGATCAGGCAATCACAAGTTCCCCCGGTTGACTTCACCCCTGCCATTCAAAAGAGGAGCGGATGGCGACTTTTGCACTATCTGATTGTGGCTGCCTTAGCAATCGCTGTTGCCGTGCTGATTTACTCTAATCTACAGTTGCAACGACAAGTCGCACTAGCAACAACGCAGAAAGAACTGGATGTGTACAGACTCGTTTGGGAGCCATTCCTCAAGTTTGAGGGGCCGACTCTAATGGTCTTGAGTAACCCTCCGGTCTTCCGGTTCATCAATCCGACCGATCCGGTTTCAACCGTCAATAAGTCAATTCCACTCACATCAGAGCAAACAGCGGAAGTTTTTGAAGCGCTGCCGAACAAGACGATCATTCAGATCATCAAGAACCCCAGGCTGATTCTCATATCCGACACCTATACCGGCATCGGCGAAGCCATCGGCGTTCATCGCGTGACAGGAGTTTTTCGCACCTTCGACAAAAACATCTCACTCAAGCAGAGCCGCACGGTGAGCGTTGAAGACCTTAAGAATCAAAACGTCATCGTTCTGGGTAGCGTCTGGGTGAATAACTGGTCCGGGAAATTGCCGGCCAAAGAAGAGTTCATTTACAGCAATGATGTGACTGTTAAAAATCTCAATCCACGTCCAGGTGAAGAGCGCGAGTACCACGCCGTTTTTGACCAACAGAATAGCAAGTTGATTGAAGATTATGCGATTGTGACGGTAGGGCCGAACATCTCGGATAGGGATCAAGTTATGATCATTGCGGGATTGCACAGCGAAGGTACTGCGGCTGCGGCCGAATACGTCACCAGCAAACATTATCTGAGGGAGCTCAACCAGCGACTTCTTCTGATGGGTGGTAAGTCCGGGGCGCCCAAATACTATCAAGCGCTTCTCAAGGCCGGCGTCGATAATGGCATTCCGACAACCATCTCATTGGTCTCCGTTCACGCACTCCGCAACTCGACGCCGTGATTGATCCTCACTCGTATTTCTTCAGCTCGTGTTTCGCAATTGCTTCACGGTGAACTTCATCGGGACCATCGGCCAAACGCAACGTTCGCGAGTGCGCCCAGGCGCTCGCCAGATTGAAATCCTGGGACACGCCGCCGCCGCCGTGCGCCTGCAAAGCCCGATCGATGACGCGTAGAGCCATATTGGGTGCGATGACTTTGATCATTGCGATTTCAGCGCGCGCTCTTTTGTTGCCGACTGTATCCATCATATAAGCTGCTTTGAGCGTCAAGAGACGAGACTGTTCAATCTCCATACGCGATTCGGCAATGTCGGCGCGGATAGTGCCCATCTCAGCCAGGGTCTTGCCAAAAGCCACACGATGCTTGACGCGCCGGCACATTGCTTCGAGCGCGCGTTCAGCCAACCCGATCTGGCGCATACAGTGATGAATTCGCCCCGGTCCCAAACGACCCTGCGCTATCTCAAATCCGCGCCCCTCACCGAGGAGCATGTTCGATGCAGGGACGCGCACATTTTCAAAAGTCACTTCAGCATGACCATGCGGCGCGTCATCATAACCGAAAACCGTTAACATCCGTTTAACGGTAATGCCGCGCGTATCCAGGGGAACGAGAATCATTGATTGTTGCTGATGCGTTGGCGCATTCGGATCCGTCTTGCCCATAAAGATCGAAATTTTGCAGCGCGGATCACCTGCGCCTGAGGTCCACCATTTGTGCCCGTTGATCACATACTCATCACCATCCCGGTTGATCGATGCTCTGATGTTCGTCGCATCTGAGGAAGCGACTTCCGGCTCCGTCATCGCGAAACACGAGCGTATCTCGCCTTCGAGCAGCGGCCTGAGCCATTGCCGTTTTTGTTCTTCAGTGCCGTAGCGGACGATCACTTCCATGTTGCCAGTGTCCGGTGCGGAGCAGTTAAAGACTTCGGGCGACCATGGCACGCGGCCCATAATCTCGCACAAGGGAGCGTATTCCAGATTAGCCAAACCTGCTCCGTATTCGCTCTCCGGCAAAAACAGATTCCAGAGGCCTTCGGCTCGAGCCTTCTTCTTCAGCTCTTCAATCAAGGGCACGGCCTTCCATCTGTCACCGGAGTTGACCTGCTCGTAATATATCCGTTCATTCGGATAGATGTGTTCGTCCATGAAGTCCGAAAGCTTTTTCTGCAGGTATTTGACCTTATCTGAAAATTCGAAGTACATATGGATGATTCCTTTCATAAAACCGCATCGATCAATCGCGGCCCTGGTTCTGACAATGATCTCTCCAGTTCTCTCGTTAGCTCTTCAGCCGTCTCGACTCGAGTCGCAGGCACTCCCATCCCCTGCGACAATTGCACCCAATCGATCGCAGGATTGCCGAGACTCATCAAGGCTTGCGCTCGTTCGCCAAACTCTTTCACTCCGGCGCGCATCAACTCAATGCCCAGGATGCGATAGCTCCGGTTGTTACAAATGATCGTTTTGACATTGAGCTGCTCACGCGCCTGAGTCCAGAGTGATTGCAGCGTGTACATCGCGCTCCCATCGGCCTGCAAGGAGATGACAGTCCGATCGGGACACGCAATGGCCGCGCCGGTAGCGCAGGGCAATCCCAAACCAATCGCTCCGCCGGGCTGTGTCAGATATGAATGCCTCTGCGCGCTCTGCGACATCACACAGAACGGCCCTGTGCTGGTGTTGCCCTCCTCCATGACGATTGCATTTTCCGGCAGCAATGCGGCAACTGATGCAGATAGAGTTTCTGGTTTCAGTTTGCCAGTAGGGGGCGAAGGAGTTTGAAGGACCGAGTTGACTTCAACGTTAACATCCGCGCCAAGAACATCAGCCAATGCTTCGAGCGCAGAAACGATGTCTTCATCGGGGGTCGCCAATGTTGACGTTTGCTGATGCGGAGAGGTCAAAAAGCTCGGTACGCCGGGGTAACCGAAGAATGCCACTGGCGGTCTTGCTCCGGCGAGCACGACCGTTTTGAAGGGTGATAGCGCGCCAATGGCCTGTTCGGGGAAATATGGCAACCGCTCGATAATCGGTGTGCCCGCGCCTCGTTCCCACCGCGCCGGAAAGGTCTCGCACATCAGCTTGCATTTGCTCGCCTCGGCGATTCGTGCGACGGCTTTCAGCCCGCGCTCACGCAGTGCGTATCCGCCGAGAAACAGGACCGCCTGGTCACCGCGTAATGCCTGCGCGGCTTGCTCAATCGCCTGGCTGCTGACTGCGGGAGGTGACGGAACCGGTTTTGAAGGGGCAGCACCGCTCGCCGGTTCGAGTTGACAATCGTGAGGCAAGATCAAAGTCGCGATATTTCCCGGTTTGACTGATGCCGCAACGATGGCATCTATGGCATCTCCCGCCAACTCCTCAGCCGATTTGCTACGTCGAATCCAGGCTGAAACCGGTCTCGCGAGCGAGATGATGTCGGAAGTCAGCGGAGCATCGGCAGCCAGGTGCCAGGTCGCGTGATCTCCGATCAGATTGACTATGGGTGAGCGCGCGCGCCGCGCGTCGTGTAGATAAGCTATGCCATTAGCAAAACCGGGACCCAGATGGAGCAGAGTCAGCCCCGGTTTTTCGGCCATTCGCGCGTACCCATCCGCTGCCCCGGTGCACACGCCCTCAAACAAACAGAGGACGGCGCGCATCCCGCCGATCTCATCCAAGGCCCGAACCATCGGCATCTCAGTCGTGCCCGGATTGGCGAAACAGACATCAAGACCCGCCTTGATCAATGTGCGAATAAGACTTTCAGCCCCGTTCATTGTTATTTTTGTAATTATTCCAAAGGTAATTTATATGCCTAAGTTTCATTGTTATGCTTCAGTAAAAGATGTCAATTCACCACGGATTGGCACGGATGCGACGGATCAGCACGGATTAATCCGTGAAAATCCGTCGCATCCGTGTCAATCCGTGGTGAATTGACATCTTTTACTCAGGCATTATGTTTCATTTTTTTGGCGCGTAATCAGTGGCCATCAAGATCACCGATTCAACTTTTTCAACGAGTCTCCCGTTCTTCTCGCTCTCAGCGCGCGCCGCCAGCCATCCTGGATCAGCGCGAAAACTATTCCACGCTTTTTGTAGCGCGTCGCGGCTCGGAAACACCAGAATGTAGACGAGTTTGTTTTCCGATCCATTCTCTTTATCCGCCGGCCCCCAGAATCCGACGACCTCCATTCCATGCTTTTTGAAGTACTTCATTGTGTGATTGCGGAACCGCGCGTGCAACTCTTCAAGTTTCCCTGGCGCGGCCGTATAGGTACGAATTTCATAACAACGCGAGTACTTCGAGAGCGATGGACTCGGAGCGAGTGTGAGTGGCGCCGGCGCATTTGCCGGCGGTGGTGTGGTGGTTTGCGCTGAAGCGATGATTGAAATGCAGCAAAGAATTGCGGTGACGAGCAAGGATTTAATAAGTTTGTTCATGTGTCGAGGCTCCTTTGAGGAAGATGCTAGATGCTAGATGCTAGATGTTAGGGGAGCGTCCTAGCATCTAACATCTAGCATCTAGCATCTTTTTGATGTTTTCATTTCGGAGGCATCCGCAACGCGCCATCAAGACGGATTACCTCGCCGTTGAGCATTTCGTTTTCGATGATGTGTTTGACGAGCGCCGCAAACTCAGGTGGTTGACCCAGGCGTGGTGGGAATGGGACCTGGGCTCCGAGCGACTGCCTTATTTCCTGCGATAAGCCGGCAAGTAGAGGCGTATCGAAAAGCCCCGGCGCAATGGTCACAACGCGTATTCCGATTCGCGCCAGATCACGCGCAATCGGCAGCGTCATCCCGACAATCCCACCTTTTGAGGCCGAATAGGCAGCCTGACCGATCTGCCCGTCGAATGCAGCAATCGATGCGGTGTTGACGATCACCCCGCGTTCACCGCTCGCACCCGGCTCCTGCTGCGCCATTTGCGCAGCAGCCAGACGAATTACGTTGAATGTGCCGATCAGATTTACTTCAATCACACGTTTGAACGAGGCGAGCGAATGCGGCCCATCTTTGCCAACTGTCTTCTCGCCGACACCGATGCCCGCGCAATTGATCGCGCCGTGGAGCGCGCCAAATGCCGCCACTGCTGTACCAACTGTATTCTTCACGCTCTCTTCATCGGTGACGTTGGTTTCGACGAAGAGCGCATTCGCTCCAATCTCTCTGGCCAATCCTTCGCTTCTATCTTTGTTGATATCAGCGATGACCACCTTGGCGCCGCTCGTAGCCAATAATTGCGCGGTTGCCGCGCCAAGCCCTGATCCACCGCCGGAAATCAAGAATACTTTCTTCTGAATCTCCACTATCTTTCCTCCATGGCAGAGTGAGAATACGAAACAATTGATTGCGGATTGCGGATTGCGGATTGCGGATTTGAAGAGAAGATTTCCGCAATCAATCCGCAATCCGCAATCCGCAATCCGCAATCAAAGGAGTCGTTCGACAATCGTCGCCGTTGCCATACCGTGCCCGGCGCACATCACTTGCAATCCAAACTGTCCATCAACCGCATCAAGACCTGCCAGCAGCTTCGCCATGAGGATCGAACCCGTACCTCCTATCGGATGACCATGCGCAATTGCGCCGCCCCACGGATTGACTCTCGACATATCGGGATTCAGCTCTCGAGCCCAGGAGATCACGACTGTCGCGAAGGCTTCGTTGATCTCGATCCGATCAAGGTCTTTAATCGTCAGACCGGCCTTTTCGAGCGCGAGTCTCGTTGCCGGGATTACACCGTCGAGCTGCATCGTCGGATCGCTGCCAACCACCACGCGAGCGCGGAAACGAGCGCGTGGTTTCAATCCTTCGGCTTCAGCAATCTCACGATCTGCCACCAGGACAGCGCCCGAACCATCGGAAATCTGTGATGAATTGGCCGCGGTAACGACTCCGTTCCCGTTTGGACGAAAGACGGTCAGCAGTGTCGCCATCTTCTCCATATTGATCACATCGCGTATGCCTTCATCACGCAAGAGCGAGATGTGCTTGCCTTCCGCATCGAGGCCGGGTGTGGGATTGATTTCGGTGTGTTTGCCTGCTTGTGCTGCGGCGCTGGCGCGGCGGTGACTCTCGGCTGCAAAGACGTCTACCTCTTTGCGCGAGATATTATATTTCTCCGCAAGGCGTTCGGCGCTTTCTCCCTGGTGAATCAGGTCGTATTGTTCGCGCATCGCAAGTTGGACGGTTTTCCATACCTCGCCGCCGTCGCTGCCCATCGGCACGCGCGTCATACTCTCTACGCCCGCTGCCAGTATGAATTTGTGATCGCCGGCCGCGATAGCCTGCGCGGCGAAATGAATCGACTGCTGTCCTGAACTGCAGAAGCGATTTAGCGTCACGCCCGGGACGGTGATTGGCAGCCCTGAAAGCAAAGCCGTGCGGCGCGCGATGTTGACGCCCTGCTCGTGGATTTGTGAAACGCATCCAACAATCAGATCGCCGATCTTATTCGGATCAACTCCGGTCTTCTTGACCAGCGATTGCAACGTATACGCAAGCAGTTGATCGGGGCGCGTCTCGCGGTAGGCGCCGTTCATCCTGCCGATAGGCGTGCGAATGGCATCGATGATTACTGGTTCCGACATAGGGTCCTCCTTGCTTTTTCATTAAGCTGCGGAATTTCGTATTCTGCGACTTTATACTCTGAATGCCTGATGCGGCAAGACACGAGCAACTCAAATCGTTACGTTTATGTTTTTTCTTTGCCGCTTCGATTTCTCATGGATTGACTGATTCTATGCTTTGCCGTTATCCTAACTTGCCCTTCAGGCATGCCACTCAGTCTATTTATCAACCGCCCCTGGAAGTGGCAGAAGCCAAGACATACTCCAATGCCTAAACATGACCTCCCTATCAATGTCATCATTCAAGCGCTGGAAAACGACAACTATCTTACCGAGGCGCTCTTCTTCCCCGAGGCGGTTCGTCTCAACGATAAGATCCGAAAAGCTAAGGAGAGTTTACAGGCGAATTTGCGGAAGCTGGTCGAAGAGACGCCTCTTGTGTCGATCTACCAACGTCATCCCGCGGGCGAGCCTGAAATCGGCGAAGTCGAAGTCACACTCGCCCCCCCGCTCCAATCTGTTATCTGGCGTAGACCGATAACTTTGAAGCTGCCAATCGTGCGCTGGAGTCACGGTGAATTTGCGCAAATAGCCTATATCCCTCCGCTCGGCATCGAAGTGGTCGCGACAACTCCGCCAACCAGAACGGCGCTCGATAAACTTGTCACACAACACATTCGCGCGGCGCTGGGAAGATCCGGGGCTCTCAATTCGCTGGGGAAGCTCGTCTGGTTACAGCGCCACCGCGATTTGAAGATTGAACGTCTCTCGATCGAGGTTTCCCTGCTAAGCCCGAAGCAGATAGCCGCGCGCAATCAAGAGAGAGATGAAAATAAACAATCAGTGCTCGCTGAAGCAGGCACTGACCTGACTAAAGAAAAGCATGCGGCAGCTTACGAAGTGGACGATATCGTCGCACAGCTCGCAGAAATCCTGACCGGACGCTCTCCGCGAAGCCTATTGCTTATCGGTCGTTCAGGCGTTGGCAAGACCTCTGTTGTTTATGAGCTCGCGCGGCGACGAGCGGACTTTGAGCTCGGCCATACACCTTTCTGGGCAACCAATGGCTCACGCCTGATTGCCGGCATGTCCGGATTCGGTCAATGGCAGGAACGATGTCAGAAACTCTGGCGCGAGGCCGCGCAGACGCGTGCCATTCTCTACCTCGGAAATCTGATTGAATTGATGGAGGTCGGCAAGAGTATTGTCGACAGCCAGGGCATTGCCAGTTTCTTCCGGCCATATATCGCGCGCGGCGATGTCCTGGCGATTTCCGAATGCACACCCGAGCAATTCTCGCTGATCGAGCGTAGAGAACCACGTCTGCTCGAAGCATTCCATCAGATCAGAATTGAAGAGCCCTCCCCGGAACGGAGCAGAAATATCCTGCTCAGCCTTGCTCTGGCGCAAAGCAGCGGAGCTCAGTCTGAGGCCGGGATTGAGCTCGAAGCTATAGAGCGCATTGACCAGCTGCACCGGCGTTACGCCTCATATTCCGCTTATCCCGGACGTCCCGTTCGCTTCCTCAAAAACCTCCTGCAGGATCATCTCAAGGATGGGGCAGCCCTAAGAGCGTTGACGGCTGAAGACGTGACTGCTGCGTTCTCGCGTGAAACAGGCTTACCGCGTGTCTTGCTCGATGAAAGAGAGAAGCTGGATCTGGAGGCAACGCGCTCGTGGTTCTCCTCACGCGTGATAGGGCAACCTGATGCGGTCGATTTGACCGTTGACCTGCTCGCAACGGTCAAAGCGGGTCTGACGCGCCCGCGCAAGCCCATCGCCTCACTCCTTTTCATCGGTCCAACCGGAGTCGGCAAGACAGAAATGGCCAAATCGCTGGCCGAGTTCCTGTTTCAGGATCGGCAGCGAATGGTGCGTTTCGATATGAGCGAGTATGCAGATCCGACCGCCGTCAATCGACTCATCGGTGGCACGGTTGGCTCTGAAGGCTTACTCACAGCCAGAGTGCGCGAACAACCATTCGCCGTCGTCCTACTCGATGAATTTGAGAAAGCGCATCCCCTGTTTTTCGATCTCCTTTTGCAGGTCCTGGGTGAAGGCCGCCTGACAGATGCCATGGGACATGTTGCCGATTTTTCTAATGCAGTCGTGATTATGACCTCAAACCTGGGGTCGGAGGCTTTTCAACGAGGTTTAATCGGCTTTGAGCAGGCGGCAGCAACACGACAGGCGGCGAGCAGGCATTTCATCAACGCTGTCCGGCAGGCCCTGCGGCCGGAGATGTTCAATCGGATCGACCGCATAGTTCCGTTCGCTCCGCTCGATGAAGAGACGGTCCTTCAAATCGCCGAACGAGAGATAGAACGCATCAAGAAGCGTGACGGGATTCACTACCGCGGCGCCAAATTAAAAATATGGGGTGGTGTGACGGAATATCTTGCTCGTCGCGGCTACGATGCGCGCTATGGCGCTCGCCCCTTGAAACGCCTGATTGAACGTGAACTGCTCGTGCCGCTCTCGGAAAAGTTGAATAACCAACCGCGAGATGTGGCATTGCTGCTTAACGTCTGGATCGAGAATGAGAGTTTGAAATTCAACGTCCAGCCGGCAACTGAAGACTCCGGTAAACAGGCATACGCCAACCTGGGCGACCGCTCGCTCGTCGATCTGGCAAGAGGATGCATGCATACCCGGCGCGAGGCGCAATTGCTGGAAAGCAGCCCGACCGCGCTCAATCTGCGAAATGAGATCTTCACACTCGAGGGCGCTGAGAAGCGTTTATCAAGACAAAAATGGAAAAACCCGGCCGACCTTGATCGCATTGCCGCATTGCCCAAGCTCAAAACCGCATTGAACGCCATCAATGACTTCACCGCGAAGATCAAGAAACTAGAGCACGAGGCATCGCTCGCGGTCTATGGGAAGGTAGACGCGGATCACAGCGCTCTCAGCCTAAGACTTGTTTCAGCTCAGAGTGAATGGAAAGAGCTGCTGATTTCAACTTATGCGCTCAGGTTCAAAAACCCGGATTTGATTACAGTGGCCGTCTTCAGCGAAGAGTTTTTAGTCTCGTTCGCTTTGACGGGAGCATACTACCAGTTGGCAATGAACCAGGGGGCCGGCGTAGAGGCCTATCAGTTCAGCGTGAGACGTAATGAACGTGCGAAAAAGACAGGAGTTTCGCTCACGCTCGAATGCGAGAGAATCACGGCGATCGAGAGCTTTCTCGCATCGCCTCGCGAGGGTGTAATCGGCATCGCACTTGGCATCAACGCTCCATTTGCCTTCCCGAGGTTCGAGGCCGAACGCGGTCTGCACCAGTTCACTAAAGCTAAGAAGGTTTCGAAGTGTCTGGTGCAGACGAGTGAAAAAACCGTCGCGGAATACCAGGCTCCGGCCGGGATCGAGCGATATGGCGCAATCGGCCATCAGGAAAGGCGCAGGAGCTACAATATCGATCAAGCGTTCATTGAGGACGCAATGCTCCGTCGGAGATCGCCATGGTCTGGCCGGGCGATTGATGAGGCGATCGGCGATTTGATTGAAGAATGTCTGATGGAGCAAGCGAGAACGTTGATTAAATGAAGAGAGAATACGAAACAAATGAAAAACCCTAAAAAATTTGGCAAGTTTCATGGGAAGCCGAAACTAGCTAACAGTTTCAACACAAAGGGTCAAAGGGTCAAAGGGTCAAAGAGGGACAGATGCTTGATTTATTCCTTCTTTGACCCTTTGACCCTTTGACCCTTTGTGTTGAAACTGTTAGCTAGTTTCGGCTTCCCATGAAATTTATGAACCTCACTATTCCCATTTACATCGAGCAATTGCCGCAAGAAGGTCAGCCGACGCCGATCTATTCCGTGCGCCCGCTCTTTTTTCAAGAGCCGGTCGGTCGTGACGAAGAGTATCAGCGCGCCATCGCCAAATTCGCCAAAGCGATGAAGCGCGAACTCGACGGAGAAGGCCGGAATATGCGGCACAATGGTCTCGCGGCTTATTCCTTCGCGCCGGAAATAGATGAACAACTGCTTTCGCTCACGCTCGAACTGAAAACACGCACTGTACATTGTAAATTTCTTTTTATCACGCTCAGCAGCTTCGATCGACGCATCGCATTTACTCCGAGCCTGCCTCATATCTGGTTCGAAATTGAGCGCGGTGAAGATTTGTCCGCGCGAGCAGCTGAAGCTCTGACAAGCTACTTTCGCGGCAAGGAAAAAGCGGTCAGTGAACTTACCCCAAGGCCCGAAGATGTCAGCGTTCATAACAAAGCATGGGCGAGCACCGTTGAGATTGAGATTCAACTGCCATTGCTCGCTAAAACTCCCAAAGAAGAGTTTCGAGCGATGCTCGGTGGGGACGAGACGATGGATGGCGAGTGGGAGCTGCAACAGGTCGGCCGCTGTCTGGACTGGCTATATCCTAACGAGCTCAACCGTGTTATCGCGCGTGAGAAAGAATTGGAGGAGCTGACAAGGTTGTTGCGATCGATGGATCGCCGGCCCGTCATCCTCGTCGGCCCGCGGATGGTAGGAAAGACAGCCATCATCGAAGAGTACGTCTATCGCACGGTTGCGCGGCAAAAATCGAAATTCAGATCGAGAAACAATGTCTGGCTGATTGCCCCGCAGCGCTTGATTTCAGGAATGTCCTATGTCGGCCAATGGGAAAACCGCTTGCTCGCAATCATAGATCAAGCGAAAAAAAGGAATCACGTCCTCTACTTCGACGACCTGCTCGGGCTTTTCAAAGCAGGAATCAGCCGCGATTCAAATCTCAATGCGGCGCAGGTGTTAAAGCCATACCTCGAGCGTCGCGAACTGCGTGTCCTGGGTGAAATTACACCCGAGGCGTGGCGTGTATTGCGCGAGCAGGACCGCGGATTCGCCGATCTGTTTCAGCTTCTCCCCATCAATGAACCTGACGAAGACACCACACTTGAAATGTTGCTCGGTCTGATACGGGAGCTGGAACACCAGCATCATTGCCGGTTCACGCTCGATGCTCTGCCGGCAGCGCTCGATCTGCAGCGCCGCTATGTGCGCGATGCGGCCTTCCCGGGCAAAGCAGCAGCATTCCTGCGCCAGCTGGCCGTCAAATATCGTGGCGACCAGGTTGATCGGGAATCAGCGCTATCTGAGTTTCAGGCGAAGAACGGATTGGCGCTCTGGTTCATCGGCAACAACATTTTGCAGCGCTCCAACGTGATCGAAGACCTGCAGCAAGAGGTCGTCGGCCAAACCGCGGCCACTGAAGCAGTCACAGACGCGATCTGCGTGGCAAAGGCGCGGCTCAATGATCCTGATCGCCCGCTTGCTACGTTTCTCTTCCTCGGCCCGACCGGCGTGGGCAAGACACAATGTGCCAAATCGCTCGCACGCTTTTTGTTCGGCGATGCTGAACGATTGATTCGCTTCGATATGAATGAATTCCTCACTCCCGGTTCAGTATCGCGCATGGTCGGCACGTTCGATCAACCTGAAGGCCTTCTGACAAATGCCGTGCGGAGACAACCGTTCTCAGTCGTCCTGCTCGATGAGATCGAAAAAGCGCATCGAGACATGTTCAATTTGCTGCTTCAGGTAATGGGTGATGGAAGATTGACTGACGCGCTGGGGCGAACGGCTGATTTCACGAATGTGATCTTGATTATGACCTCAAACCTCGGCGTCAAGGAGGCCGGAAGCGAACTGGGTTTTTCATCTCAACGCGTGAATGAAGCAAGCATCTATACGCAAGCCGCCGAGAAGTTCTTCAGCCCGGAGTTCTTCAACCGGCTCGACCGCATCGTGCCGTTCGAGCGGTTGAATCGTGACGCTGTCCAGCAGATTGCAGGATTGTTGATCTTACAGCTTTTTCAGCGCGAGGGATTGGCCCGGCGCAAATGCGCGTTGCACGTAGATAACCGGGCGCTCGAGCGGATCATCGATGCAGGTTTTCATCCACAACTGGGCGCGCGCGCTTTGAAACGGGCGATTGAAAATGAATTGGCGCAACCTGTCGCAAAATATCTCGCTTCATTCCAACCGACATCTCCAACCGTCATCAACCTTCTTCCCGCGCGGAGCGGTCTGAGAGTTGAGATTCAGGAACTGGTCGAAGCGAAACCACTTGAGAGATCATTTGCGCCATTGCTGAATAATCCTCAATCGATGCTCAGTCGCATCGAAAACTTCATCAATCGGACCGAAGAAGAAATCTCGGTCTTGCGTCCTGAAGGCGCAATATCACTCGATGCAGTGCTGCCGCAGCATCGTCGCTACTTCTCCTCGCGCGAGCAAATCCGCAATTTGCGTCGCTCCCTGGACTGGCTGCGCAATCAGATTGAAGCTTCATTGCGCGCCGCAACACGATTGACGAGGAATTACAGTCGACAGCCGCGACGTCCGCAAGATTACGGTCACCTCGGTCACCGGGTTCGACAGGTCTGGAAAGACCTGTTCGCAGCTGAAGATATGCAGGCTTATTTGCGTGAGCTGGCAACAACATCTAAAAGCGCCGGTGAAGGATTCGAGCATCAACTTACAGATCTCCTGCGTGAAACTGCTTTGCTCTCGACTTTGGCGCATGGTGACGATGAGACGGGCTACCACCATGCCCTCATCATGATTCGCTTTCCACAAAGATCTTTCCTATTAAACTTTCTGACTCCGATGGATGCTTACCTGGAGCTCTTCAGCAAGCAGCTTGGGATGGAGGCTACACTTCTTGGGGGCGAAGACAATCAAGATCATCTTGACCAATGGTTTGTGGCCCGAGGGTGGCAGGCCGTAACACTCGCAAAAATCGAAGAAGGAACTCACCTCTTTATCGAACTCGACATTATTGAGCCGGTGCAGGTCAAAGTCCTGGCGCTCGATCCGCAAGCTGACCCTCGCTCAAAGGTTGAGGAATATCGCCGGCGGCACGGTTCGGCGCGCGATATACCGGCCACAGGAGATGAAACGATTGAAGCTGCAGAAGACTCAGGACTGTTGAAATTTGATCCGGTAATCAGGATAAATCACGTTCTTACCACACAAGCGAGCGTCGACCTTCGTTCCGGATTGACTACGACCAACGTTCTTTTGCCGGAGAGCATGCGAGCGTTGTTGTTGTCGGCGTTACCGCTGCCTCACGAGTTGATTGATTAGATAAGCGATATGGGAAGATCAGGAGAGAAGACGAAACAAGCGAAATAAGCGAAACAAGCGAAAAAGATGGCAACTTATCGTTTTCCAGTACTGGTTTGGGAAGATTTCGCCGGGCAGTTCACCGCGAGGCTGGTCGAAGACCTGGAAGCGCCCGCAGGATTCGGGGCAGGCAGGTCTGATGCCCTCTTTCAATTGAAAGAGTATCTTGACTGGTCGTTTCAGAACCGCCCCTGGCAGTCGGATCCCGACTTCTTGAATGCCACGCTGATCAATGTCCGCGTCGAAGTGCGGCCTGAATATCAGGCTTCCGGCCGCATCTACCCGTGTGAGGAAGCGATTGTTTTTCGCGTGCCTTGCGTTCAGGGGCGCAGTTCGAATGGGTTACTGGTCTGTTCTATGCCGACGCTCGGATTGAAATTTTTCTATCAGGAATCGAGCAGGCTGAAGGATCTGGTGACCCACTACTCTCAGGAAAGTTTGAGAGGACAGACGCCACAAGCAATATCACGTTATCTACAACCCAAATCGGTTGCGCTCTTTGAACTCGTGCTCCACCCTAACCGCAAATGGGCCGGTTATAAATTCACGCCGGAGATGGGAAACCTCAGTAGTGTCGCTGAACCGCTGGGTGAGAAAAAGCTGCGGCGCCAATTTTCGCGCGCCTGGGAGCGAGATAATGAAGTCGCAAATCTGGTCAAACGCATTGGACGGGAAAAAGCCAATGTCATTATCTCCGGCGAAACAGGGGCGGGTAAAACCTCCGTGCTCATCGAGGCTGTGCGCCTGGTCGAACAACTGGCAGAACAGGAGAGCGAAGATACGAGAGGTGAATCAGACATCACGCGCTATAAATACTGGATGACTTCAGGCGCTCGTTTGATCGCAGGGATGCGATACCTGGGCGAATGGCAAGCGCGCTGTGAACGTGTCATTGAAGAGTTGTCCAACATCAATGGCGTGTTATGTCTCGACAACCTGCTCGAGTTAGTTCGCACCGGAACGGGCAGTATATCTGAGAGCCTGGCGATGTTTTTCCTGCCCTACCTGCAGCGAGGCGAGTTGCGGATGGTTGCCGAGGCCACACCAGCCGAGCTCGATGCCTGCAGGCGTTTGCTGCCCGGACTGATTGATCTGTTTCAGATCCTGCCGCTCGAACCTTTCAGTCGCGAGCAGGCCACCAGAGTGCTCAATCGTGTAGCTGCGACTCACTCGCGCAACCAGAAAATCGAAATCAGCGCAGATCTGGCCGCCTTGATATATCGCCTCTTCCGCCGTTTTCAACCATACCAGGCATTTCCGGGCAAGTCGGTCGCCTTTCTCAATGAGCTCTTCGAACGCGCGACTCGTAGTAAAAAAAGCAAAATTACAAGCGATGATGCGATAGCGCATTTTGTGCAGCAGACAGGCTTGCCGGAGATCTTTCTCCGCGATGAATTCCCACTCGACTACGCCGAAGTGCTCGACGCCTTTCGCAGACAGGTCATCGGACAGGACTCGGCGTGCGAGGCCGCGGCAGGACTGGTCACCACATTCAAAGCGGGTTTGAACGATCCGAACAGACCGCTGGGTGTGCTGACGTTCTGCGGGCCGACGGGTGTAGGCAAGACTGAGCTGGCTCGCGCGATCGCGCGCTATTTCTTCGGTCACGGCGAGAAATCAGAAGGATCGGGCTTGAATGACCGGCTCGTGCGGTTGGATATGAGCGAGTATTCAGGCTGGGGCGGAGCGCAACGGTTGCTGATCGGCTCGGATGGGGAGCCGAGCGATCTGATCAAACGGCTGCGCCAACAGCCATTCTGCGTGGTCTTGTTCGATGAAATAGAGAAGGCTGACGCCGATGTCTTCGACGTGCTGCTCAGCGTATTCGACGAAGGTCGATTGACCGATCGCTATGGGCGCATAACGACATTTCGCAGCGCGGTAATCATTATGACTTCGAACCTGGGAACGGATAAGCTGGTAACCACAGGTTTTGAAACCAGAGGCACGCCATCATATTCGCGCGAAGCGATGAACTTCTTCCGTCCGGAGTTCTTCAACCGCATCGATGCGATCGTGCAATTCAATTCGCTCACAAAAGAGATGATGCGTCAGATCACAGTGAAAGAGCTGCGCGAAATCTCACTGCGTGAGGGTCTTCAGAAAAATGATCTGCGGCTGGAATGGAACGAAGAGCTGATCGAGCAATTGATAGCTGCCGGCTTCGACCAGCGTTATGGCGCGCGCCCGTTGCAGCGGACAATCGAAACGCTCGTCGTCGCACCGCTGGCGCGCTACCTGCTCGCGCATCCGGAGCTGAAAGGCATCAGTCTTTTAATCTCCCTGGATGTAGAGAAAAGACCGATAGTTTCAGTTAAAGCGGAGAAGAGAGAATACGAAACAAACGAAAATAACGAAACAAACGAAAAAGCCTAAAACTTTTCGTTTGTTTCGTTATTTTCGTTTGTTTCGTATTCTCTCTTTCCGGGGCGTTTGAGCATCTCCGGGAATTGCTTTACATCCTGCGAACGATTGATGTCCGCCACCAGCAATGTATCCGGCGTATCGACCACAACCAGTCCATCTACACCGAGTAAAGCAATTTTACGCCCTGAGCTTGAATAGACAAGATTGCGTTTCGATTCAACGACTTTCGTTTCGCCAAGTAACAAATTTCCATTGCTGTCATACTCGCTGCTGCGAAGTTCGTACAACGACTCCCAGCTTCCGACATCACTCCATCCGAATTCTGCTTTGAAGACATAGATAGGTCTCGTCGTTCTCTCCATCACACCGTAGTCAATCGAGATTGATGGTATTTGCCCATAAATGCGCTCAACAACTGCGTCGTAATCAGATGTCTCTATCGCCTTTTCGATCTCTTTCAGCCCTTGATAAAGTGCAGGCATGCAAAGTTCGAATTCAGAGAGGATCGTTCGCGCCGTGAAGATGAAGATGCCGCTGTTCCACAAATAATTGCCTTTCGATAGATAGTCCAGTGCGGTCTCCAGGTTTGGTTTTTCGACGAAACGTTCAACTAGAAAATAGGGATGGCCGAGTGATTGGCCTTTTTCAACAGCCGTCTGAATATATCCATATCCGGTCTCCGGCCTGGTCGGCGAAATACCAAGCGTGATGATTGCTCCATCTCGAGCGAGGTCAGCGGCAGCGCGAATCGTGCCAGCGAATCCTCCGACATCCGCGATGAAATGATCCGCCGGGAGCACGATTATCGGCTCATCTTCGGAGATGCGTTTGACGTGTAGCGCCGCGAGTCCGATGCACGCTGCCGTATTTCTGCCTGTTGGCTCTGCCAGGGTTCTGACTGAGATACCGTCAAGCAACTGCCTGGTAATGCCGGCGTGAACGCGTCCGACAACTGTGTAGATTTGATCGACCTGAGCGAAAAGCTGAACTCGCGCAACGGTCTCCTCCAACATCGTCTTATCGCTGGTAATCTTCAAAAATTGTTTCGGTAGGTGTTCACGACTGGCCGGCCAGAACCTCGTACCCGAGCCACCTGCCATTATTATTGCGAACATAAATTTCTCTTTCTGAACTTCCGTTAACTTTTCTTAGAGCCAAGAGGCTATATATTTAAAGAAATTGTTAATTCGATGGATTTTCCAGATTTCCGGTAAATCTTCACCCGAGCATCAGTCGTCTGAGGAACCCGCCTCGACCTTTGCCACAGCACGTGTAGTCAATTCATCCGGCCGTTTGGAATCAGAGCCGGGTTGCCGCCTCCCCCCCACCTCAGTAAGCAACTCGGTCACCGAAGCGTCAACCGATTTCAAATGCAAATCTTGTTGTGGGTATGGAATTGCAATCCCGGCTTTATCCAATGCTGAGGCTATCGCAACCGCGATCTGACTTTTGACAATCAGATGTATCTGCTCGAATGTCCAGAAGCGCAATTCGAAATCGACTGAGCTCGGCTCAAAATCTAAAAACAGCGCTATCGGTTCGGGCGGCGACAATACATCAGAATGAGATTTTGCACACTCGACCAATATTTTGAGGACCTGTTCCAGGTCACTACCATATGCCACTCTAACTTTCAACCCGACACGCCGTCGTCGATCCGAAAGAGTCCAATTGATAAATTGATCCGAGATCAGTTTCGAGTTTGGCACAATCAATTCCGCGCCATAGGGCGTTTCCATTGTGCACGATCGAATGCCAATCCGCTTGACCTGAGCCTCTATTCCTCCAATCTCCAGTGTATCTCCAATCCGAATTGGCCGCTCAAAGAGCAGGATCAGCCCGGAGACGAAGTTATTGAAAATAGTCTGCAAGCCGAACCCTATCCCGATGCCGAAGGCGCCGGTCAGAATCGTCAGTTTACTCAGGTCAAGGCCGGCTGCCATGAGGGCCATGGCGAAACCAAATAGCAGGATGGCGTAATAAATGGTCGTCGCGATTGCCCGCGGGACCCCACGTTCAAGCGGTAGTCTGCGTAGAACATCCTCCTGTAAGAAGATCCGCACTATCTTGGAGATGAGATAAGCCGCCGCGATGACTGAAATAAAGGCCAGGACATCACCCAGCGAGAGATTGAGAGCGCCAACTGTTAGGGAAGAGTTGAGTATTTTATAGAGCACATTAGCAATGTTATCGCGGATCGTGAAGAAGCCGAGCGCATAGTATATCCCTAAACTCCATGCTGCGACCTTGCATATCCTCGTAGCCCAGACATCAAGCAGAGCATGGTTGGCGCGAACCGTCTTCAACGATTTGGCGAAGTCTGTGCGCAGCAGCAATTTGACAATGACAATGACAATACGCGCAAGGCCGTAGAGGATCAGACCCAGAAAAGCGCTCCTCAATACTGCATCGCCCAGGACTTTGGAAAGTATGACGTATCCGAAAAAATTGGCTACTAGCGATATCGATAAAATCACCAGTGAAACCCAAAGGGCAGCCATCTTGACTTTTGCATATGTCATCTCGGCCGGTTTTTTGCGGTACCGGAGGTACCATAGCACCCAACAGATGAAGACGAGCGCAGCCACAATTACTGCGATGAAATATAAACGCTCGACAAATGGTGAGCTGTCGAGCACCTTGCGAAACTGGTTGGTCAGGGAAAACGCGGCGATCGCATAACCGGTTATCTGGCTCGAAGCAAATGGCGCGATCATCAACCGGATCACACGCAGGACAGGGATGAGTAGCAACAGAGATGCGACCGTATTGATGGCACCCGCGGAGACCGGCAATAGTTGAAACAGAATGAAGAGGGTCAGTAGGAGTGCGATAGAAAACGGACGATTGAGCACTTCAGCTTCAGCGCGCAATTCCGGCTCGCCTACGCTTAGTCGCTCTCGGCTTCGATTCAAAGCTTTGAGACCGATCGATAAGAAGATGAAAACCAGGAACAGCCCGATCAAGATTTCCTGTTGTGATTTTATTGAGACGGAAGATCCGATCAGCTCGCGAGATATTCGGCTTTGCGTAAGATCGGAAAATTGTTCACCAGGATTCGGCCGTGAGACTGCACGCCAGAGCGGGGGTTGATCTCGCACCAGCAAACTTCCCTGGAACAACTGTTTGGCGTGGATGATCTTGTCATTGATGCCGGAGATCAGCTGGTCTTGCTGTGAGTAGCGAGCTTGAAGCGCCAGCAGCTGGCTGAGCTTTTCCCGAGCCTGTAAAATGGTCGAATCAATACCGGTGAGAACCGTTTTGATGGTATCGAAGACCACTTCAAGCGCGGCCGGGTCTGCAATCTGATTGAGTGTATTTGACCACTTCGACTGCTCTCCCTTGAGGAAACTGATGTCGTTTTCCAGCGTGTTGATTTGCTGCGTCAATCTCTTTCGGTGAAGGGTATTTTCATCTTTGTACCGTCGCCACTCCCAATCGAGATCACGCAGCTCATAGAGCGACGGTGAGGATTCAAGGATCTCCTCGGTCTGGCGTGACTGCGCATCGAGATGCGCCTGCGTAGCTTTGATCTGGTCTTCCGTTTGGCTGATAACAAGCCGCCCGGAAATTTCACGCAGTGTACGTTTAACCTCGTCGGCCCGATCATTGATCTCGCTCAGCGGGATGAACGATTCTATAGGGGTGCCGGAGGAGGCAGGCGGAGATGGCTGTTGTGCTAGAGCTACAACGGATGAAATTACCAAGATGCCAAGCGCGATCGAGAGCATCAGGCGTCCAATCTGTGCAGCACTGACGCCCACATGAATGTTTGCCATGTCAGACATTAGCTTGCGGTGCGGTTATGGTCCTGTTTTTTGAACTTTAGCGCATTGTGATGGGAGGCACTAACACTACCACACCGCTTCTCTCATCGCCATTGTTACGGTGCTCTGAAAATAGTCTCTTCCTTGATGTCTTTTCCTCTACTGCCGGCAATCACTGCGCCGATCACACACCCGCCGCCTGCGCCGATCATCCCACCCCCCAAAGCACCGAAAGGCCCCCAACCGGAGTCATCGTGAGGAGTGGCTGCCTTGCCGATGGCTGCGCCGATTGCAAAACCGGCGGCACAAAGGCCGCCAATCCAGGCAGCCTTATTTCCCCCCGCTCTCTTCTTGACACGAACTTCCTGGACATCGTCACTTTTGACTTCCTGCGTTTGACCTTGAACCTCGACCTTAAGCGAATTATCCGTCGCATCAATCAGCTTCCCATCAAGCCTCTGGCCTGTCTTGGTGATAACTACAACTGGTGAGCCGACCTTTTTTTTCACCTTCTTCCAATCGCCAGGATTCTGTTGGGCGAAGGCTGTGGAGGTCATGAGTGAAAGCAGCACGATTGCTGCAGGCAATCTTCGACGGATGGTTTCGAGCATATTTACCTCCTCTGCAACTACAGGAAGCGCCCTGGGAGCGCACGCATCCCCGCGTGCTGGACTTCGATAAGGAGCCCCTTCCGGAAACCCAGCACGCGGGGACGCGTGCGCTCCCAGGGCGCTCCCAGTAGTTGTCATCGTTTCAGGGCGTCGCAAAGCGACATGAATGACTCCTCATTGGAATTTATTGGGCGAATCTTAGTACTGGTGTATCAAACATGCCAGTGCTCCAGTAATCATCGGAGCCGGATTGACTCACTATCTTTCATTCCGCAAAACAGCTTCAAAATTTCTGTAAAATCCTCCACAGAAGAACAGTTTTCAGTTCTTAGTTTTCAGTTGTAACTGCTCAGGCGGGGTGCAGTACGGGGAGCGTCAGCGACCTGCACCTCGACAAGAGGCCGTTTTATCAAGGCTCAGGTCGCTGACGCTCCCCGTACTACACCCCGCCTGAGCAGTTACAGACGACCTGGCGTTTCACTTGACAATCCGCGTACTCGCCTTCAGTCTTCGCACCATCAAGACTCTCACCATTGGAGGCATTTCAACTTGAGCTGGCAACCTGAAATCGATGAGATCAAACACCGCATCGAACTGGCAAAGGAGATGGGGGGCGAAGCAAACGTTGCACGCCAACACGCAAACGGCAGATTGACTGTGCGTGAACGCATTGACCGGCTGCTCGATCCGGAAACGTTTCATGAAATCGGCGCGATGGCGGGCAAACCCATCTACCTCAATGGCGAGATGGTGTCGTTCACTCCATCGAATTTCGTCTGCGGTTCGGGACGGATCGATGGGCGAAGAGTCGTCATCGGCGGAGATGATTTCACCGTGCGCGGAGGCGCGGCTGATGCAGCAGTCGGCAACAAGATGGGCTACTCTGAACGGATGGCTCGCGAGCTACGGATGCCCATAATCCGGCTGGTCGATGGCACGGGTGGCGGCGGCAGCGTGAAGACGCTTGAAACGATGGGAAGGACTTATGTGCCGGCGAACCCTGCGTGGGACATCGTTGTCGCTTCTCTCTCAGAGATACCGGTCGTCGCCGCGTGTCTGGGTCCTTGTGCAGGGCTGGGCGCAGTTCGGGTAGTGACTTCGCATTTTTCAGTGATGGTTAAAGAGATCAGCCAGCTTTTCGTCGCGGGCCCGCCAGTCGTCGAACGCGGCGTCGGTGAGAAAGTCACTAAAGAAGAGCTGGGCGGATCGCATATCCACGCGCGCAGCAGTGGCGCAGTTGATAACGAAGCCGAGAGCGAGGACGAAGCATTCGCGCAGATTCGACGTTTTCTCTCATACCTGCCGTCAAATATCTGGCAATTGCCGCCACGTTCAGCCAATCAGGATGACCCGCATCGGTGCGAAGAGGAATTGATCTCAATTATCCCGCGTGATCGCCGCAAAACATACGACATCCGGCGAATCCTGAGCCTGGTGCTCGATCGAGACTCATTCTTCGAGATCGGCCGATATTTCGGAAGGCCTCTGGTGACGGGGCTTGCGCGCTTGAATGGCTATCCGGTCGGGGTGATGGCGAGTGATCCAGGACAAGGCGGCGGTGGGCTCGATGCGCCCGGAAGTGAGAAGATGACGCGATTCACGGACCTCTGTGACACGTTTCATCTGCCGGTAGTCAATTTCGTCGACCAACCGGGCTTCCTGATCGGCACGCGCGCCGAACGCGCGGGGACAGCTCGTTACGGCGCCCGTGCAATGGCGGCCGTTTATCAGGCCACGGTGCCCTGGGTTTCGATCATCCTCCGTCGCGTGTTTGGCGTAGCGGGCGCAGCGCACGGCAATGCCCAGGCATTGAATTCGTATTCTCCTTCTGATTTCCGATATGCTCACTTCACTATTTAACAATACCAAACCAATCATCGGAGTGATCCACGTCGGCGCACTGCCCGGCACTCCAGCCAATACTCAGACCGTTGCCGAAATCACCGCACAGGCCGTGCAAGAAGCAGCCATTTACCGCGATTGCGGCATTGACGGCATCATCATCGAGAACATGCACGACGTGCCTTACCTGCGCGCGAAAGTAGGACCAGAGATTGTTGCGGCGATGGCTGTCATTGGTCATGCCGTGAAGGCCGAGAGCCGTTTACCCGCGGGTATTCAGATTCTGGCAGGGGCAAATATCGAAGCGATGGCTGTTGCCCATTCTGCCAATCTGGATTTCATTCGGGGGGAAGGATATGCGTTCGCGCACGTTGCCGATGAAGGCTTGATCCAATCATCTGCAGCTGAGTTGCTGCGCTATCGCAGGATGATCGGGGCCGATCGCGTGCAGGTGTGGGCCGACGTGAAGAAGAAACACTCATCACACGCCATCACCGCCGACATCAGCGTCAGCGCAACTGCGGAGGCAGTGGAGTTCATGCGCGCTGATGCAGTCATTGTCACAGGCAGTGTGACCGGCGATGCGCCGAAACTTGAAGATGTGCGGGAGGTCAAAGCGCATTGCCGTTTGCCTGTGTTGCTCGGCTCGGGCGTTGATGTGAATAACATAGCGGAGTTTTATGGCGCGTCAGATGGATTTATTGTTGGGTCGTATTTCAAGGTGGATGGGCACTGGGCTAATGCGGTAGATGCTAATCGGGTAGAAATATTGATGAACGTGGTAAGCCAGTTTCGTAGCTAATAGAGCCTTTTACCCCTTCGAAGCCGAAATCAGCTAAGAGTTTCAACACAAAGGGTCAAAGGGTCAAAGGGTCAAAGGGGGATAAATGCTTGATTTTCTCTTCTTTGAACCTTTGTCCCTTTGACCCTTTGTGTTGAAACTCTTAGCCGAAAATGGCCGCCGAGACGCGGCCGAAACGCCGCTCACGCTTGCGAAATTCACTGACCGCTGCTTCCAACTCATCGCGCCCGAAGTCGGGCCATCTGAGCTCGGTGAAATAGAGCTCAGCGTATGCGCACTCCCACAGCAGGAAGTCGCTCAGGCGCTGCTCGCCACCCGTACGAATCAGCAAATCGACATCGGGCACGGTGATCCCCGAGTGATCAGCCTCTCCAAGCAGCCGGGCGAAATCTCCCCGTGAGATATCTTCGCCATTCCCCCAACGACTCGCGGCCCGACAGATCACGTCGCGCGATGAGTAATCTATCGCTGCGCGGACAGACAGCGCGCGCCCCCTCCGAGTTGCCTCTTCCGCAGCTGCAATGGACGTCACGAGCGATGGTGATAGCCGATCGCGGCGCCCGATGACGCTGATGCGAATGCCGTTCTTCACACAGGTAGCGGTTTCGGAGAGAAGGTACAATCGAAACAGTTTCATCAATGCCGCCACTTCGCGTGCGGGCCGCCCCCAGTTGTCCGAAGAGAAGGCATAAAGGGTGAGCGTCGAGATGCCCAGGTCAGGCGCCGCTTCGACGACGCGGCGAACCGCCTCGGCTCCAGCCCGATGACCCGCCGTGCGCGGTCTCCCTCGCTCAGACGCCCACCGCCCATTGCCGTCCATAATGATCGCGACGTGAATGTTACCAAGTTGTAGTTTCAATAAATTACTTTGCTGCATAAAGTTTAAACTCAATAAAAAGGGCGCTCAGCGCGCCTGAGAAGTCAGAAGAGAATCCGAAAAGAACAACTATTTCAAACTGTGCGGACGACTATACGATAGGACAGAAAATTGGTACAAATCAACCACGGATTTGCACGGATTTAATCCGCGTTAATCCGTCGCATCCGTGCAAATCCGTGGTTGATTTCGGTTATTCATATCTCAAACATTCAATCGGATCGAGGTTGGCCGCCTTCTTCGCGGGCCAGACTCCGAAGATCAATCCGACTGAGGTCGAGACTGCCAGCCCGCTGAAGATCGCCCAGAGGGGGATCGAGGCAGGCAGTTCCGGCAGGAAGAACATGATGATATAGCTGATCAGGATCGCGACGACGACACCCAGGACGCCACCCAGAAAGGTCAGCGTCATCGCTTCGAAGAGGAACTGCCGGACGATGTCGCGGCGTCGCGCGCCTATCGCCTTGCGGATACCGATCTCACGCGTTCGCTCGGTCACGCTCACCAGCATGATGTTCATGACGCCGATTCCCCCGACCAGGAGCCCGACGGCTGAAATGGCAATTGCGAAAAGACCCACGTACATCGTGATGCTGTCGAACTGTTCAATGATCTTGTCCGCCGTGCTCAGATCGAAATTGTTTGGCTCGTTATACTTCACTTTCCGCTGGCGGCGCAGAATCTCCTCTACCTGATCGAGTCCCGGTCCGAGCATCCCCGTTTTTGCTCGAATGTGCAGCATCATCTCCTCACTCCGCGGTGAAAGTTTGCGCCCCGTTTCGAATGGAATGAAGATCGCATTATCTTCTTCGTTTTCGCCGAAGAAACTATTAGTGCGCTTCTCGAGCACGCCAATGATCTCGAATGGTCGTCCGGCAAGCTCGACCTGTCTGCCGGCGGCAAAGGCCTGATTCGGGAAGAGAGATTCGACGACGTTGACTCCGATGACCATGACATCGCGCCGGTGCTCGTCGTCGACCTCACTGATAAATCGCCCCTCGTGCAACGAGACGTTGGTTACCGTGGCATAGCTCGCTGAAACTCCGTGAAGGGAGCCTTCTTTGTAAGCGCGACCTTGATATTTGATCGTCCGATCCATGCGCCAGAGAAAGAGCACATTGGCGACATCCTCGATTGCATTCGCCTGCGCGCGAATCGCTTCGCCGTCTTCGGGGCTGAGCGGTTTCCGCATGTATTCGCTGCGGTCACGGTCGCCGAACCTGGGGCCGGTCGAGAGATGAAAAGCATAGATATTATTGGTGCCGTACTCCTCGACCATGCTGACGATGCGGGCGCGCAAACCCGTCAGGATTGACGCAATTGCAATGACCGTCATGATGCCGATGACAATCCCGAGCACCGTGAGGAAGCTGCGGAATTTATGCGCGCGAATCGTGCCGAGCGCCATTACGATAGTTTCAGTTGGAACGGTCGATTTCAGTCTCATCTCTCTGTGCTCAATGCGACTATCGGATCGAGTCGCGAAGCTTTGTACGCCGGGTAGATACCTGCAATCATCCCAATCCCTCCCGAGACCAGTAACGAGAGCAGGATATAGCCGAAGGTGATCGTCATTGGTATTGGCGTCGCGACGCGGACAGCCCAGGAAATGCCCCAGGCGAGCAGCAATCCCAGGACGCCGCCAACCGCTGCGAGCAGTGATGATTCGATCAGGAATTGCATGAGTATCTGTTTGCGCTTCGCGCCCACAGCTTTGCGCAGCCCTATCTCAAAAGTTCGCTCAGTCACCGAGACGAGCATAATATTCATGACGACGATGCCGCCGACGACCAGGGAGAGCAACGTAATCGGAGTGACGACAAGAGCAATCGTGCCCGTGAATCGATCGACCTGATTGTTGACACTGTCTGTATTGACTATCCCAAAATCATCGTCTTCGTTGCCGACCACTTTGTGGCGGTTGCGCATGATCAGCCGCGCCTCTTCGATGGCCCTCTCCAATGCCTCGCGGTTGGACGCCTTGCCATGAAGCTGGAGGCTCTGGCGGCGTCCGAACAACCGGCCAAACGTCGTGACCGGAACGTATGCGTGATTGTCGAGTGATTCTCCCAGAAAAGTGCCGCGCTTTTCCTCCACGCCGACGATAGTCAGCGGCACGTTCTGTATTTTCAGGGTCTGACCGATAGGATCGTGACCTCCGAAGAACTTCTCTTTCAATTCAGACCCGATCACACAGACGAGCGAGGCATGATCGACCTCGTGGGAAGCAATGAAGCGGCCCTCGGCGATGTTTTTATCCTCGATCTCGGCCATGTTCGACGTCACACCGGCGATCAGGGTGCCAAAAGTTTCGTGCCCGTTCTGCTTGAGATTAGCACCTGCTCCAGCACGCGCGCCCACTTCAAGGCAGGATTTGCAACGATCGCGCAACCACTCGTAGTCTTCAATGTAGAGACGTTTGTTACGGCGCTGCATGCGCTCCCATTGTTCCTCGCTCACCCGCCCCTGATGCGCAAACCGCGCGATCATGAAATGATTGACTCCAAGAATCTTGGAAACCGTCGTCAAAACGTAGCTGTTAAAGCCGCTGATAGAAGCCCCGACGATGACGACAGATGCGACGCCGATGATGATTCCAATCAGAGTCAGAAAAGCCCGAAGTTTGTGCGCGAAGATAGATTGTAAGGCAATTCTCGCAGCGTCCGTATAGAAGGAGTAAAGGTATCTCATAGGAGTCATTCCATTCAGCTGTCAGCTATCAGCTCAATCCGGCTCCCTTGACGAGCGAATTGCAGCTGCAATGGTAATAACGATGCTCACCAAAAACCATTAACAACCCGGGTAATTATTTATTCTCGTTCGTTGTAACGATCTAAACGAAAAATCTTGAGGGCAAGTTGCAGCCAAGTTGGTTCGGCAGGAAGAGAGAATACGAAACAAACGAAAAGAGAAAACGGAACAAACGGAAAAATCCCGGAGAATTTCTGTTTGTTCCGCTGATGTCGGGACACTTTTACAAAATCAGCCTCTTTATACAGGAATGAAATTGGAACACAAAAAAGGCAAAAATTCTAGGCCTTTTTGCCTTTTTTGCTCTCTTTGCCTTTTTTGTGTTCCACCTTGCCTTATGATCTGAAACCTAACTATGAAAATGTGTCCAGACATCAGTTTGTTCCGTTATTTCCGTTTGTTCCGTTTTCTCTTTTCGTTTGTTTCGTTATTTTCGTTTGTTTCGTATTCTCTCTTCCTGCCGAAGCCAGTCAGGATCGTCTCCAGAACGGGCAACATCTGGCCTACCCGCCTGGCGCGGATCACCCAGTCCCAGAGCGGCTCAAACTTTTTCCAGCCAGCAGCGTAGCCGATGTGCCGCAAACGTTCAGACCAGCAGTCTTTTGTCCACGCCCCTTTTAAGATCGAGCCCCAACGATAGAAATCACGATATGCTCGCCAGTAGCCCGCTTCCAACGCTGCGGGTGATATCTTCGCCGGGCGGAAGACCACGTGGCGCGTATCGAACAGATCCCAATCATCACTCGTGATCCGCTCTTGCGCAGCCAGACGCTGATACAATGCCGTGCTCGGGTAAGGTGTGAGGATGTGAAATGTCGCTGTCTCAATTCCCTGCTCAATGGCCCACTCGACCGTCCGCTCGAAGACCGTTTCGTCGTCATCATCCATTCCGAAAACGAAACTCCCATTGACCATGACGCCCAGATCGTGGAGGCGGTGGATTGCCGCAGTGTAATCGCGATTGAGGTTCTGGTACTTATGCTGGTCGCGCAGGTTATTCGGGTTGAGTGTCTCGAAGCCGACAAAGAGACTGCGCAACCCGCTCTCGACTGCCTTCTCCAACAACTCGGGAGCCAGCACTGATTTGACCGTGCCGGCCGCCTGCCACAAACGCCCCATCCCTTTCATTCCCTCAAAGAGCCCTTCTGCGAATCGCGCATTGCCGAAGAGATGATCATCGAGGAAGTACAGATGGCGGCCCGGCAGCCGCTCGATCTCAGCCAGCGCCTCATCTACAGCCTGCGTGTAATAGGATTTGCCGCCTCTGAAAAAAGCTTCTTTGTAGCAGAAATCGCAAGTGTGTGGGCAACCTCTGGAGACGACGATCGAATTGGGCACGAGGTAATGATGCCGCTTGATCAGGTCGCGGCGCATTTTCGGCATCCCCATTAATGTCCGGACATCTGAACGATAGAGCTGAAGCTGCCGCCCCGCGCGAAAATCTCCGAGAAAGATCGGCCATGTGTCTTCGCCCGGGCCAAGAAAGATCGTGTCTGCGTGGCGAGCGGCCTCTTCCGGCAGGGAGGTCACGTGCAGCCCGCCGAGAGCGACGTGCGCGCCTTTGCGGCGGTAATGATCGGCGAGCGCGTATGCTCTCTTTGCGGATGTGATGTAAACCTGAATGACGACCAGATCGGGCTCGTCGTCCAGATCGAGCACCTCGACGTGTTCGTCCTGCAGCGTGACCTCGTCCTCATCACGCAGATATCCTGCCAGTGTAGCGAGTCCCAGTGGTGGAAAGAGCGAATATTTGATCGGGCGCCAGAACGGGCTTTTGGCCTCGGTCAGGGCGGGGAGAATCATCTTGACCTTCATCGCATGTCGACGCGTACAATTTTCAATCAGGGCCGGGCTCTCCGATGACCATAACGGAAACGCAGCGCTCGCGTCCTTCATCGAGCTCGACGAAGAAGACGCTCTGCCATTGTCCGAGCTGTAACTCGCCCTCGACAATGTTGATGCTGACCGAGGTAGGTAAAAACAAGGCTTTGCAATGAGAATGCCCGTTGGCAGGCTCGTCCGGCCCAATATCGATGCGCCTGCTGAAATCGTTGTGCTGATACTCCGCACCGCGCGGCACGTAACTCTCCAGCAGGCGGCCCAGATCTTCCAATAGCAACGGCTCATTCTCGTTGACGATGACCGCCGTCGTCGTGTGCCGCGTCTGGACGTTGACCAGACCCCGGCGGACTCCGGAGCTCCCGACGATCATCGCAATCTGCCCGGTCAGATCGATGAACTGCAGACACTTCGATGTCTGCAGCCCGATCTCGCTGTGTTGCGCCTTCAGCTGCGCAGCCATCGCCTCTTCTATCAACCCGTAGTTCAACCCGTAGTTGTACATAGCCTCCTCTACCTTGGATAATAAAGTACTTTGTTATACAAAGTCAAGTCTCAAAAACAAGAGGGGGCGGAGTAGCTCAGCGTTCGCGCGCGGCGCGGATGAGGGTTTCCATATGATCGAGATATCTCTCGAGAGCCCGTCTGCCCGCGGCTGTCAGGCGATACTCGGTCTTGGGGATTCGCCCGTCGAAAGATTTAGTGCAGGCGATGTACTCGGCCTCCTCGAGTTTGCGCGCGTGAACGCTGATGTTGCCGTCGGTCGTCTTGAGCAGTTCTTTGAGCTCACTGAAAGAGAGAGACTCATTGGCCGCCAGGGCGCTGACGATACCGAGCCTCATCCGTTCGTGGATGAGGTTGTCCAGTTCGGGCGCCTTCTCAGCGGCGCGCATCGCCTCCATCGCGCGCGCGGCCGCGCGCGGTCTCCCCGCTTGTGTCTTGCCCTGCTGTGCGATTGAACGAGCTGTCTGTCTAGCCACCGTGCCTCCTTGCGATGATGGTTCCAAAAATGATGTGAAGCCCTCCGAAGCCTCCGGCCATGAGGAAATTCCCCCAACTAATCGGTGTGAAGAGCGCAATCGCTCCCAGCACCATGAAACACACCCCCATCACCGGCACGACCTTGACCGAGAATGCGCCACCCGTCATAACGCCCGTCCCGTAAAGCAAGAGCCACAACCCGGGCAGTATGTCGACTGCGTCCTCGTGCGCGAGCGCGACCGACAGTAGCGCACCGGCCAGTAGCGGCGGCGCCAGGCTGAGCGTGAACTTGCGCCCCGGACCGGAGAGCAATTTGAGTTGTGCCGCCTTCGCTTTGCGTTTCATCGTCAAACCGCCGATGCACAAAGCAAGGGGCAATTCGCACGCCCAAACATACATCCAATCGTGTTCGTCGCGGATGCGTGTGGCAATCAGGGCTGCCGCCAGCGCCGTTATGCCAACCAGCACACCGCCCCATCCCGGCACGGCCGTGAACGAAGAGGCGCGCTCCATCGTCTCGCGAATATAACGCAGGTTATCCATCGCACGGTGGTGCAAGGTAGGCGGAGAATCTTCTTCGGGCAGATCAGAACGAAGCGGGTGAACTGAACTCATAGCTCGTGATCATACACTCGGCTGCAAATACTGACAAGTACTTTTCATGGTAAAGCCGAAGAGAGAAAACGGAACAAACGGAAATATAAGAAGCTAAATCGAGGCATTGTAAGATGGAAAATCTCACGCAAAGCCGCTAAGACGCAAAGGAATTACTTTCTTCTCTTTGCGTCTTAGCGGCTTTGCGTGAGTCCAATGTCCCAATCTTGCGTGGTATGATTTAAAAATTTTTCCGTTTGTTCCGTTATTTCCGTTTGTTCCGTTTTCTCTCTTCTTCCTTCCTAGAATTTCCGACCCCGATTGCTGCCGATCTTGAGCCGGAAATCGTCCCCCTTGATTTTTACGACTTTGCACATTTCGTGCAGACGGGAGCGCAGACGCACTCCGACACGGTCGCTGAGGGTATCTTCATTTGGGGTCTCCGGGTCGTCCAGGTAGTTGGTCGTGAAGATTGTGACCTTCTTGTCGTTGTAGCGAGTGTTGATAATCTGCGTCATCGTATCGCGCACCCAATCGGTCGGCTTTGACGCCCCGAGTTCATCGAGGACGAGAATCTCAGACTGGTAGACAGGCTCGAGCACTCTCAATTCAGTGGTCTTCGATACCGGATTGTAGCTATCCTGAATCTCTTTGAGCAGATCGCGGAAATCGTAAAAAAGGCAAGTGATCCCTTTGTTGATCAGCGCTTTGATGCTCGCTACCGCGAGGTGAGTCTTGCCGACACCACATGGACCGATGAAGAGTAGCCCAATGTCGTGATTTGGATACTCCCTGGCCAGTGTCTGCGCGTAATTTAAGGCGTACGACTGAGATCGGAATATCTCATCGGCGGTGAAGTTATTACCTTGGGGGTGATAGTTCTCGAAGGAACAGTTTTCGTAACGTTTGGGAATGCGGGCCGCCGTAATCAACTGATCGCGCCGATCGCTCATCCGGCAGCGGCACTGACGAACTCCCTTGCCTTCAACTAACTCCCATCCCGTTCCATTACAATACTCGCAAACGGCGAGTAGGGGTTTACTCGTTTCCGTAGCCATTTTTTATTGATTGATAATAGGGACCTATACAATAGGACCGGGGCACTCATTTGTCCTCTTCTTCAATTTCTTCAATGTGACCTTTGAAACGTAAACTTTGTGCTGATACAAAGGCGCATTATAGGTCAGTGAAAAGACCATTTCAATATAAGACTGATGCAAAATCATCTTTTGTTTAATCAAAAATGATGTACAATCCTCTCTGCCCAGAATACGCCCCAGAGTACACCAATGATGTGACTCTCTCATTGGCGCAGATAGAATCTTCTGGCAACGGCTATGTTGAGAAAGTTTTATCATCTCGTACGCACAGGTTTTTTGCTGACGGCGATCGCCTCTGTCTGCCTGACAGCAGTTGCGCAAAAGCCTTCTTCAGCAACCACGAAGAAGACAAAAGCTGTCAATGAGTCATGCGACGGAGCGCTCGATATCGTGCCCACCAAAGCCATGACCTTTGCACGCAAACGGCGCCCATCTCAGGGCGAAGCGAAAGAACGATCGGCCCCTGATTCGAAGGAGCCGCCAATTGCTCCCAAATCGGAAAAGCAACGGTCCGGCAGCGGCCGATAGATATATACAGCTGTTAGCCTCAAAAAAATCCGGGAAAGAATTCCGAAATCCCAGTCGACTTATCCAATACATCGAGCCGACTCCCACCGCAGGTATGAAATCGAAAAACAGATCTCGACAAAAGAGCTCAAGCATTGGGCCGCTCGAAATCGCTCTCCTTCCCCTTCCCTTCCTCGCGCTGACACCTAACTTCTTCATCGCTCCAGACCTGAGTTATCTCGGACTGGCAACCCAGGAGCTCGCATTTGCCCTGGCGTTAGCGACTATTGCCGCAGTCGGTCTTTTGCGGGCCGTGCGCGCGCGAGGTAGCTCATTCAATCTCAATCGGGACCACCTGTTGATGCTCGTCGCGCTCGTCGCATTCATCATCTGGCAGCTCTTAACTCTGAGCTGGGCGCCGACGCCTTACGACGGTCTGAGAGTAGCAGGTATCTGGACTGGCTTCGGAGTCTTCTTCGGCGCAGGTCTTCTATTCTTGCAGAAGCGCCTGGCACGGTGGCTCCATTACTCATTAACTGCCGTCTGTCTGATCCTCGCCGTTTCAATTGTGATTGAATACTCGACCTACGGCTCGGAGATGATGGGCGTCTTCTTCAATCATGGGATCTCAGCAGAACTACTCGCATTGCTCCTGCCCATGCAAATCTTGAATTACCTGTGCAGCGAAGAACGTGGATTAACGATAGGCTCATTCGCAGTCACAGGTCTCTCTTCGATGGCCTTGTTTTTGGGAATGAGGCGTGGTCCTCTCCTGGGGACAGTGGTTGTCTTGATCGTCATCGCGTTTGCCCTATTGTTCAAGTTAGTCACGCTTCAGAGCAAACAACGGCTCGTAATTATCTTGGCTTTGCTGGTGATGGCAGCAACCGCCGTCGGCCTGCGCTATCGAAATCAGGTCGTTTTCCGCTTTCGAGGCGCGGTTCAGTTGCAATCTGTTCAAGGCGCTACTCAGGCGACGAGTATTGAAGGCGGATTGACGTCTCGGCTGCGAGTATGGATCACTGCCTGGGAGATGGGAAAGAGAAACACTTTTATTGGTGTCGGCAATGCGGGATACTCCAGCCTCTACGGCAGCTACCGCCGCCACTTGGTCTCGAACCCGCAATATGCTCAGGTGGCTGAATTAGCAGGCGCTGAAGATCATGACGAAATCCACAGCCCACTGGTGCATAACGAGTATCTGCAAATCTTCGTCGAGCTGGGTATCGTCGGTCTCTTGCTTTTCATCGTCTTCTGGGCACAGGTCATATGGCGATTATGGCAAAGGTTGAAACAGACGCACGATCATTGGATTCTGGGCGCCCTCCTGGGATTGATCGCATTTGGAATCAGTTCAGGCGCGAGCGCATTTTCTCTGCGTTACACGCCGGGAGCATTCATTCTAGCCGCTGTCCTTGCCATCGGCTTCGCATTTTCAAAACGCGATCTCGCTCATTCCGGCACCACCGAGGAGCACCTTGCCATACCCAAGATTGCCGTGATCCTTGCCAATTCAATTCTATTGATCGCATGCTTATTGTTCCTGGGACGAACTTATCTGGTATATAGCAGTCAGAAATTGCAGGGCTGGGCTCCACTGAAACAGGAACAGCTGGATTTTGTTTTTTATCCGAATAACGTCGCCGGCAACGAAGGTCTTCAGCGTCGCTACGGAAGAGCCCTGGAGCTGGACCCGGCAAACGTGGGCGCTCATCTCGGTTACGGGCTCTTGCTTTTTCAGCTGAAGAAGATAGAGGACGCCATTCCCCATATCGAATATGCTCATAAAAATGGTTACAGCCGTCCCTTTACCTATATCCTCCTCGCATTCGCCAATGAACAGAAAGGCGACATGGCGAAAGCATCAGAGATACTCAGGGATTGTGTTGCGTCGTTCCCCCAATCAATCTACGCCAGGGCATCCTATGCGGAAATCCTGCGAAAAGAGGGGAAATTAGATCAAATGCGGGAGCAGCAGAATGCCATGTATAGCCAGGACAAACCCCTGGCTCACAGCCTGGAACTGGCTCTGAGAATGAAAAGAGATGACGCGGTCTCTGAGGCTAAGCGGCGCGGGCTGCCCCAACCGGATAGACTTAAGCCGAAATTGGTGTCAACGCTGATCAATATGCGCGCATATCATTATTTGAAATGATCTCACTCGGTTAGGAGGATGGATCTTGAAGTCAAAGCGCAATTCGAACCTCGCGGCAGCAATCATGACGATCATCAGTCTGTTGCTGATAGCCGTTACGATCTCCTGTCGTTCGCGACGCGCGAATGAACCGGTTGTGCGGCGCTCTGAGCTCAGAGGACGCGTCGAATCGCTTGATTTCAACCGGAAACGCGTAACTGTGGCTCACGAAGAGATCAAGGGTTATATGGAGGCAATGACCATGAGCTTTGCCGTTAAAGATGAAAATGTGCTGCGCGAGTTGAAATCGGGGGATCAGGTGCAGGCGACGCTGGTCTATGATTCTTCGACCAATCTTTCCTGGCTGGAAGATATCAAGGTCACACAAAAAGGAGAGAATACGAAACAAACGAAATAAACGGAACAAACGAAAAGTTGGGCATTTTCCGCAAGTTTCACAGAAAGCCGAAGTTAATTAACAGTTTCAACACAAAGGGTCAAAGGGTCAAAGGATCAAAGAAGAAATAGATCAAGCCTCTATTCCCCCTTTGACCCTTTGACCCTTTGACCCTTTGTGTTGAAACCGTTTTCCCTTCAGTGAAGTTTTTTGAATTCCGATTTGGCAGCTTCGAGCAGAGTGCGTCGAGCTCGAACCAGCTCAATGCCGGGAGCTGCCCCTTTGATCAGCAGGTCTTCGAACAGGTGCGCGAGGTTGGGCCAGTTATAGTGCTGCTCGACCATCGCCCGGCCGGCTTCTCCGGCGCGTCTGGCTGCATTTTGATCTGCCAGAAATGACTCGATTGTTTCGGCATAGTTTGTTACATCATCGGCGAACGCGATCCATTCGCGGCCGATTCGCGCTACCTCGCCGATACTCGTGCTGACAACAGGTTTTCTGAGAGCCGCATACTCAAAAAGTTTGAGCGGGCACGAACCGTGGGAAACGGCGCTCTGTGTAAAGGGCAACAAACAGACGTCCATCCCGGCCGCATAATTCATCGCCTCGCAATACGGGACAGCCCCGGTCAGAATGACATTCCGCAAGCCAAGAATAGCCATTTGCTGGCGGATGTACTTCATGCGGCGTCCGTCGCCGACGAGTAAAAAAGTAATGCGCTTGAGCCTCTGAGCAACCTCCAGGACCAGATCGAAATTCACCCAGTATTCAAACGCGCCGACGAAGCCAACGGTCGGCCCCATTCCACGTGCGCGCCACTCAAGCCCGGAGGCGTGATCCAGTTCCTCCAGATCGGCGCCATTTGGCAACATCAGGACCGGCCGATTGATCCGCTCTCTGAGAACATTCGATGCGACGGTGACGGTAGCTGCCTGCGCCAGCATATGGTTTTGCACCAGGCGAGCGGCCACCATTCCTCCAGCCCTTGCAGTAACCCCGTCTTCGGGTGCCATCATTGAAACCAGATCATCTGCGAGATCGAAATGAGTGCGACACTCAACCAGGTGCAATAATGGCGCCTGAGGCAGGTTATAGAGCAACAAAACATCAATCTTTTCTCGCTCAATGAAACGGTGAATCTGGTGGATCGAAGAGACTGAGACCAGTCCCTTTTTGAGCAGCTTCGTTCTTCGAATCGGCGTTCGCCAGAACGAGCGCAATATTTTGGGAGCGTAAAGCTCGCTGATCGTGAGTCCCTGTGGCAAGCGACCGTTTGCATTGACGATGTCGTTCGCACTGATGTCGCAGAGCGCCATCGGTGGAGCGTTCAACACATAGACCTCATGACCGAGATGACAGAGATGCGTGAGGAGTTGGTGATAGCGGCTGCGATTCGCCGAGCGCCATCTAGCCAGATATGGGAAAAGGATCTTCATACCTGTCTGTCCATGTAACTACTCAGCCTCTTCGCCGCTATGCGGCGAAGAGGCTGAGTAGTTACATGGCTGTAGCTGTTGATCAGGTCATCTTCCGGCGCGTAACCAACCTCTTTGCCCGCGACGTATCATGTGGTTCAGGACTATCCCGAAACTATGAAACCACATCGCGCCGAACCGCGGGACCGCAAGCAAATCGAGGAGATAACGCCGAGGGTTATCCACTATGGCTGCTCCCGCCAGATAGTAAATCATGTCCATCGCCAATCCGGTGAGCGCAATCCAGGGCGATATGAAAAGCAAAACAAGTCTCAGCCCAATAAAAAGAATCTTCGGCCTCAGCATTAGCGGCCATAATAGAAACCATGTCCCTCTCCTGCCTTTAATCAAGGCTTTCAGTATTTCACGGTGATAATCGCGCAAGACCTGTAAATGTCCCTGCAACCATCGCGCGCGTTGCCGCGCCGCACCTACCATCCGACGTGGTTTCGGATCATAAACGATTGCTTCCGGAACGAATGCCACGTGCGAGCCACGCGCTGCCAGCAGCACATTAAGTTCCAGGTCTTCCGCCAGCGTATGCAGGCGGCTGGCCAGCTCAGCAAGAACCTTGCCCCGAAAAACTATCCCTGTGCCCCTTAATGGGACCGACCATCCACAATGTTTTCGCGCTTCATCGTCAATGCGTTGCATGAGCACTTCAGACCAACCCGCCAACCGGCCTGATGCTGTCTCGGCATCAGGCGCGACAAAAGCCTGCGCCGCATCCGCCCCTGCAAGGATGGCTTTTCGCATTGCATAGAGACTACCCTCGGCCAGTTTGCTATCTGCATCAAGGATGACGATCGCTTCTCGAGATTGCCAAGCGGATTCGTGACGATCCAACCACCAGGCGAGTACCTCACCTTTGCCCAGTCGACCATCGCTGCGAACTGCGACCTGAGCTCCTGCTCGGGCAGCCTCTATGGCGGTATCGTCTTGACAACGATCGGCGATCACCCAGATGCTGCTGCCCGGCCATTCACGCAGATGATCTCCAAGTGAGGCTACGGTTGAGCCGATCGTTCCGGATTCATCTCGAGCAGCGATCAGGACAACACAGCCGCGAGCTAGCTCAGAAACCGGCTCAGACTCGGGTGATTCTTTTCGACCGGATCGAAGTGCTCTCAAACAGAGCAAAACTAATCGCAGAATGCTGTCAATCAACAAACTGAAAAGGATTAAGTAGCCAATAAATTGAAAGGTAGACATTGATGATGGATCCTACCGCGGTGAGGAAGGGAAATGACAAAAGTTCGCCTCTATATTTTCCTACCCGTTCGTTTAATTAAAACCTGAACCTCATTAAAAAGGGCACCCGACGCTTGGGAGATGAGTGAGGCAGCAAACTTGATAGGTCGGAAATGAGGATTAGGCGGTTTTGGGACGGGGGCCAGTCTATCTGAGTTACTGGCTGGTGGTCAATACTTCTTTTTATCCGCTTATTTCTGCCCTGAGATCAGCGTCGCTTTGATCGAAATGTCGAAATCCATCATGTGACGTTCGCGATCGATAATCCTGGCCATCTCTTTCTGCGCGTCTTGTCGCGTCTCCTGATCTGACAACATCGACAACCATTCATCCAAAAAGAATGTTTCGATCAGTGGCGCATCGAAGAATGTTCTGGCATCCGAATAATCGAATCGTTCTTTTCTTGTCACGCTTTTCACCTGCGTAAGACCAGCATCGGCCGCCAGCTGCTCGGCAGCAGTCACAGTCAAACGTTCTGTGATCAGGCCTTCGAGCTCTGGCGTATATTGGATAAGCTCGAGGTTGTAGAGCGCCTCCCAGTAGATTGAGAATAATTCGTCAAAACTCCCCCGAGTTGTAAGTTTGAGCTTGACTGTCGCTCCTTTCTTCGCAACGCGAGTGAGTTCGACAAATGCCTGCCCGATCTGGTTCACCGGCGGCATCGAAGCATCACCGATAACTAAATCAAATTCATCATCAGGAAGGCCAAGAGCAGTCAGTGATCCCTGCTGGAAAGTCACATTTTTGATCTTCTTGATTTCGGCCTTACCACGAGCCAGAGTGAGCCGCTCGGGGCTGAAATCAACTCCGACGACTTCGACCTTTTCTCCGCCCCTGACTGCCAGGTCAATTGCATAACCGCCGGTCCCGCATCCCGCATCAAGGAACTTACCCTCCTTTGGCAACTTCACTTCGTCATCAACTATGCAATCAAAAGCCTCGCGCCATCCCGGGACAATGTAGAGATCATAGAGAATGGCCAGCTCTTTGCCATCTCTAATTGTTTTCTGAATATTGTTGGTCATATTCTATTACGCGCCGAAACTATTGATGGCTGCCTGCTCGCTGTCAAATATTTCCAGAACCTCGTTGAGATTGGTTACAACTATCAAGCCGCGCAGCCTCAGCGGAACGCAGGCCAGTTTGAGTACGCCCTCATAGTCCGAGACAAGTTTCTGTGATTTTATCAGCTCACCCAATCCAGTGCTGTCCATGCGATAACAATCTGACAGGTTAACCACAAAAAGTCGCTCACCTGACTTTAAATGGTTGCCCACGAGTTGTGACAGACGCTCGGGCTGAGCATTAATGATCGCCTGGCCTTGAACATTTACGACCGTGATCCTACCGACTTTACGTTCGCTGATATCCATTTTGCCCTCCGAGATGAAGAAGGATAACGGAACAAACGGAATAAACGGAATAAACGGAAATTCCCTAGGATTTTTCCGTTTGTTCCGTTATTTCCGTTTGTTCCGTTTTCCTTCTTCCATTAATTAATCGCTCTCCACGATCTGATTCGCGCTCCTCACCCAAAATCAGCGCACTGCGCGGCGCGACAGAAGCCGAATCTTCAATGACCAGCTTCGTATTAAGCCTTAACGGCATCATACTCACTTCCTTGCTATCACCGAAAATCTGCCATCTTCCTTTCGGGATCGCAAGGTCTACTGATCTGGCATTTGCATTGAGCAGCACAATTGCGCGCAACCATTCATCGCGCCCGGTCACGTCTTCGATCAAATAAGCTATGCAGCCGTGCGGCATTGGTGCTCCGAGATAATCCTCAAGGAATTTGACGGCCTGACACACCTCATCACCGCTCCCCAAACGAAACAACGGATGAGCGCGCCGCAGTGCGATCAGGCCCTGATAGTATTCATAAACATCATTATTCTCAGCTTTGGCGCGCCAGCGGATCATATTCACCGAATCGGGCCTGTCATAGCTGTTGTGATCCCCGCCTTTCGTCCGCAAAAACTCCTGCCCGCATTGAATGAACGGGATCCCCTGCGAGGTGAAGAGAATTGCTGCCGCAAGTTTATCCATCGCGCGGCGGTCGGCGTCAGTGATACGCGCGTCGTCTATAGTGCTGATCACCAAACGATCCCAGAGCGTGTGGTTATCATGACATTCAATATAGTTGACCGACTCTAACGGTGAATCGGCGAAATCAGTGATCGCTCCCCGGATTCCCGCCTTGACACCATCGATGTGGCCGCCCGATTGAATGAAACCGGTCTCGCGAGCGTTGAATACTTTCCCTTTGAGCGCATCCCGGAAATGATCGTTGAAGACCGCCCAGCCCTGACCACGCTGCAATCCCTTCTGCGAAATCTCAATTGGCGTTGTGCCACCCGCCCATGGCTCACCATAAATCAGCAGCTGCGGATCGACAGCGCGTAGTTCATGCACAATCTGTTTGATCGTCTCACGGTCGATCAAACCCAGAAGATCGAAGCGGAAGCCGTCGACCTTGTACTCCGTTACCCAATGCAGAAGTGTCTCGAGGATGTATCGCCGCGCCATTGGCGCTTCAGTGCGAAACTCATTCCCCGTCCCCGAACCATTCCAGTAACTGCCGTCGCGTTTCAACCGATAATAATATCCCGGAACCAGTCCTTCGAAGCTGTAGACGCGTCCCTCACCGATATTTTCGAAGGTATGATTGAGAACGACATCGAGCGTAACGCGAATTCCCCGACGATGCAGCGCGTCAATCATTCGTTTAACTTCGCTCACCCGGCGCGCATCAAACCGTTCCGTAGCATACCAGCCATCCGGCGACTTGTGATGCACAACGTCATATCCCCAACCGTAAAGATCCTCCGATTCGCTCGTCAGAAACTCGCTGATTGGCATCAACTGCACGACATTGACCCCCAATTCGACCAGGTGATCCAGCCCCGTCGTGATGTCCTTGCGATCGGTCAGGTGCGTCTCGCTTTCGGTAAGCCCGAGATATTTGCCGCGCCGCTGAATTCCCGAATCGGGATCGATGGTGAAGTCACGGATGTGCATCTCGTATATGATCGCCTCTGAGATCGGAAACGACGGGCGATCCGCGACCTGAGTTTCATCACGGGCGACCATCGCTCGGCCATCAGAGGCAGTAACACACAGCGCATATGGATCGAGCAGCTCTCGATGCGGGTTGAATCGAGGATCATCACCCGCTGCAGTATAGGTGTAATAGGCTCCGTGCCAATCGCCCAGGATTGTCGCTTCCCACACACCGTCATCATCTTTTCTCATCGCTACCAACCTGGGCTTTCCCCCGGCAGGCGCCTGGTAAAGATGCAGCACGACACTACTCGCCGTCGGCGCCCACACGCGAAAGTCGGTCTTTTCCGGCGTGTAGATCGCTCCGAGTTGTTTCGACGAAATGATAGATTCGGCGGGATGAAGCAATATCGAGGAGGGGCGCCCGCCCGTATGTGATTTATCTGCGATTCTTTCCGTTTGCATGGTATTAAACCGTATGTGTATAGTTCGTTTTCATATAAACGAACAGCTCGTGACCTGCTGATTATATTAAGCGCCAAAACATGAGCAAGTCAGGTGAAAACCAAACGGAGATACCGAGATTACTTGCCGAGATTGGAAGGAATTTTTATAACCGTGGCTGGGTGCTCGGCACAAGCGGCAATTTCAGCGCCGTGATCAGCCAGGACCCGTTACGGCTGGCAATCACGACCAGTGGTGTGGACAAAGGCAATCTCACTCCGGACCATATACTGCAGGTCGACAATGAAGGAAAACTCATCGCCGGTAAAGGTAAACCATCAGACGAAACAAAACTGCATCTGACGGTCGTCCGCTCACGGGGTGCAAATTCCGTGTTGCATACGCATTCGACCTGGAGCACGATCCTTTCTCGTGCTTTTGCCGGTGACGGCGGTCTTACTATTGAAGGCTACGAGATGCTGAAAGGTCTCACCGGTGTCCGCACGCACGAACACAGGGAATGGCTGCCGATCATCGAAAACTCGCAAGATATGTCTGCTCTCTCTCAAACGCTCGAAAGTGCTTTGGCCAGGCACCCGGACGCGCACGGATTCCTGCTGCAGGGGCACGGGCTCTATACCTGGGGGCAGAGTCTGGGCGAAGCACGACGTCACGTAGAGATCTTTGAGTTCCTCTTGGAAGTAACGGGGAGGATATATTGTCGTCAATGACAACTACTGGGAGCGCCCTGGGAGCGCACGCGTCCCCGCGTGCTGGACTTCGGTAAGGAGCCCCTTCCGGAAACCCAGCACGCGGGGACGCGTGCGCTCC
>JAKEHZ010000059.1 GCA_022614735.1 Acidobacteriota bacterium
CTGCTCTTTGCTTCGCCATCTGGTTTCACGATGCCGTTTACAACACCAGGAAGCGGGATAATGAAGAACTCAGCGCGGAACTGGCTGCCGAGAAGTTAAGCCAATTTAAAATCCCGGTCGAAACGATTGAGCTGGTCCGTCAAATGGTCCTTGCAACCAAAGAGCATCGAAACCATGGTTTTTCGGAGGATATAAATTTCTTTCTTGATTTCGATCTTTCAATCCTGGGAAGTGAGGACCAGGTCTATCAAAGTTATTCGGAGGCGATCAGGAAAGAGTATTGGTGGGTGCCGACTATTCTCTACCGGCAGGGAAGAAGAAAAGTGCTCGAAAGTTTTCTCGAAAGAGAATCGATTTACTTTACCAGCGAGATGGCACAAAAGTACGAGCAGCAGGCGAGGAGAAATATCAAACGTGAGATAGAATCTCTGTTTTGACCAACGATATGTTTTGTCGAAAATGCGGAACCGAATGTAGTAGGGATGCGCGCTTCTGCAAAAATTGCGGGGCGCCGTTCGCCAATGGCTCCGAGCGCGGTGGAGGCAATCCGCGTCTGACAGTGATACTGCCGCGTGAACGACCACCATTCCGTGATGTCGATTCGCAGCGTGATCAATTCGAGGCTTTGGGACAGGGCGAGGATTCACTTATCCTTCCGATCATCGCCGCGCCTTCTGATCCCGCAACCAATGAGACAATTTCGGAATCGGAAAGGGAGATCGTCTCGTTATCTCCAACTGCGCCAAATGATCGACAGCAGCTTAATAGAAGATCGCGTGTCATAGCGCAAATCACGGAGAAAGTGTCTGCTCCTACAACGGGACCATTGCGACGTCAGTCAGAAGCCAAGCTTCTTTTTACACAGCCCCTCGATTCTGACTCGAATCCCCAGCACAAAAAGTTGACTGCTATCGTGCCGCTGCTTCTCCTGGCTGTGATCTTGTTATTCGTGTTTTATTACTTTGCAGCAAGGTAGAATGCAGGTTATTTTTCTGAAGAGGTCCAATTTTGAGAATCATCCCGCTCGGCACGAGCTCCGGCAAACCTACATTAAATCGCAATGTGAGTGCGACGGCTGTCGTTGGCGAAGGCGAATGGTGGTTGTTTGACTGCGGAGAAGCGACGCAGATCCAGATTGCGCGCGCCGGGCTTTCGCCTCACAAACTCGTCGGGATTTTCATCACACATCTACACGGCGATCATTTCAATGGTCTGCCGGGATTGCTCTCAACGATGGCGCTCGACAAACGCGAGCGCGAATTGATTATCGTCGGCCCGCCTGGGATCCGTGACTACCTGGACTTACTCGGCCGTTTGAGGATCCTTTTCATCAATTACTCACTCAGGGTTCGTGAGCTTAGCCCGGAATATTTCACAGATAGATTACAGGAGCTGGTCTATGAATCGGCGAAGTATACTGTCGTCACGCGCCCGCTTGACCATCGCATCTTTGCCTTAGGGTATCGCATCGAAGAGAAGATGAAGCCGGGAAGGTTCGACGTGGACAAGGCGCGTGAATTGGGAATTCCGGTCGGCCCTCTTTACTCAAAACTACAATCGGGAGAAGAGATCACACTCGTCGATGGCCGCGTCATTCATCCATTACAAGTGCTCGGGCCACCGCGTCCGGGTAAATCGGTCAGTTATTGTCTGGACACTCGTCCTTGTGAGAACGCGGTGGTGCTCGCGCGTGATGTTGACTGGCTGATTTACGAAGCTACCTACACTCGTGAATTCATCGAAGAAGCGCGCCAGTATGGTCATTCGACCGCGGCACAAGCGGCGATGACGGCACGAGAGTCGAACGCGCGTCATTTGCTGATCACACATTTCAGCTCGCGTTACCCGGACGCGTGGCCGTTACTCGAAGAAGCCCGGAATATCTTTCCTGAAACAACTATGGCCGAAGATTTGATGGAGATCGATGTGTGATTGCGGATTGCGGATTGCGGATTGCGGATTTGAAGAGATTTCAGCAATTTAGGTACTGGTTCTCTTTCAATCCGCAATCCGCAATCCGCAATCCGCAATCAAAACCGTCTTCTTCTGCTCGTGCTCGATCCTCCGAATATCGAGCCCAGCACACCGCGCATAATCTGTCGGCCGAGTGAGCTGCCGATGGAGCGAGCCGCGCTCGTCGCAAATGCGTCGAGGATCTCGGTAGCTTCTTTGGCGATCGGTGAAGGTTTCGATCGCTGTGCTTGCTCTTGAAGTGCAGTTTCGGCTTGTTCCCGCCGGGCTTTCAACATTTCATACGCCGACTCGCGATCCATGGCGGATTCATAATGTCCGGCTATGACTGATGATTGGGTTACCTGTCTGCGTTCATCCGCGGTGATCGGGCCAAGTTTGCTATGCGGAGGAACGATTAATGCGCGGCGTACTATGCCGGGCGCGCCTCTCTCATCGAGCATCGAAAGGAGCGCTTCGCCCACCTTGAGCTCGGTAATCGCGGTCTCGACCTTCAAATCGGGATTCTGGCGGAAAGTGGTTGCTGCCGCTTTAACCGCTTTTTGATCACGCGGAGTGAAGGCACGCAAAGCATGTTGCACGCGATTGCCCAACTGCCCGAGAACGATATCGGGAATGTCGAGGGGGTTCTGACTGACGAAATAGACCCCCACGCCTTTCGAGCGAAACAAACGCACCACCTGTTCGATCTTATCCAACAACGCATCCGGCGCATCATCGAAGAGAAGATGTGCTTCATCAAAGAAGAAGACTATTTTTGGTTTTTCCGGATCGCCGATTTCAGGCAGGTCTTCGAACAGCTCCGATAAGAGCCAGAGGAGGAAAGTCGCATAAAGCTTCGGCGCTTGCATCAATTTGTCTGCCGCGAGAATATTGATCACACCACGGCCTTGATCGTCTGTCTGCATCAGATCGGCAATGTTGAGCGCAGGCTCGCCGAAGAACTTATCGCCACCTTGTTGTTCAATTTCGAGCAGGCGACGTTGAATAGCGCCAACACTGGCGGCAGAGACATTACCGTATTGCGTCGTCAGCGATCTTGCATTATCACCGACGAATTGAAGCATCGCGCGCAGATCTTTCAAGTCGAGCAGGAGCAGCCCGTTGTCATCCGCGACTTTGAAGACCAGGGTGAGCACACCGCTCTGCGTGTCGTTCAAGTTGAGCACGCGACCGAGGAGTAACGGGCCCATCTCTGATATTGTCGATCGCAGCGGGTGTCCCTTCTCGCCAAAGAGATCCCAGAAGACAGCGGGAAAAGCGGTGTAAGCGAAGCCGGTCAAGCCTAATTGCTGCGCGCGCTCCGCAATTTTGGGATCATTGCCGCCAGGCATGCAGATGCCGGCGAGATCGCCTTTCACGTCAGCCATAAATACGGGCACGCCAAGCCTGCTGAAACCTTCAGCAATGACTCGCAGCGTGACGGATTTTCCAGTCCCGGTTGCGCCGGCAATCAATCCGTGACGGTTCGACATAGCGGGTAACAGGTGGATCTCTTCTTTGTCTTTGGCGACCAGAATCGGATCAGACATAATCGTATTACCGTCCTTCAGTAAGATGTTTGTATGATGCGAGCAAGTATCTATCGAAAATTCAGGTAGGTCAAAAACATTCTTTGAGTTAAATCAGTATTGGAAGGTGCTGTAATGTCTCAGTAAATGGCGGCAATTCACCACGGATTGACACGGATCTACGGATTGCGGATTGCGGATTGCGGATTGCGGATTGCGGATTAAAAAAAAGGGGTCAGCA
>JAKEHZ010000060.1 GCA_022614735.1 Acidobacteriota bacterium
ACGATCTTTGCTTCCGCCCTGACCGCGCTTATCTTAATCCCTCTCTTTTTTTCATTCGCGGTGGAGAATGAAAGTTCATGGAGGGCTCTGCGGTGAATCAGCTATCGCAACAAGCCCGATGATACAACTGAAAACTGAAAACTGAAAACTGAAAACTAATCAGCCTAAACTGTTCATGCAGGAAATCTACGCGAAACGGCTCACAGAAATATCTCGACTTTATCGGTACCTGAGGTAAAATTAGCGTTCTTGTCTGGAGAAGACGATGACATCAATGCCCGAAGAGATCACTCAACTGCTGATCGCCTGGAACCAAGGAGATCAAGGCGCGCGCGATAAACTGATGCCCCTCATCTATGACGAACTGCGACGCGTGGCGCGTGGCCATCTGCGTCGTGAGCGGATCAATCACACGCTCCAACCGACTGCTCTTGTTAACGAGGCTTTTCTGCGTCTGATAGATCAGAGCGAGGTCAATTGGCAGAACCGTGCGCACTTCTTCGCCGCCGCCGCGCGGTTGATGCGCCAGATCCTGATCAATCACGCCGAAGCGCGGCGGGCCGCCAAGCGAGGCGGCTCAGCCGAGCGCGTCTCCCTCAACGATGTCAATCATTTCGTGGCGGGGCAGGAGATCGATCTGGTCGCCCTGAACGAGGCGCTGAAGAACCTGGAACGCCTTGATCCCCAGCAAGGCCAGATCGTCGAGTTGCGTTATTTCACAGGGTTGACCATCGATGAGATTGCTGAAGTGATGGACATCTCACCCGCAACTGTCAAACGCGAGTGGAGCACAGCTAGAACCTGGTTGAGGCGCGAACTCAGCCGTTGATCATCAGCTATGGAATACGAGATCACATCCGAGCGTTGGCGGCAGGTGAAGCAAATCTTCCAAACCGCCGTTGAGATCCCGACCGCCGAGCGAGCCGCCTGGCTGGCAGAGGCCTGCGTAGACGACCCTGCGCTGCTATCTGAGATCGAATCACTCATCGCTGTTCACAAAGAGACGGGCAGCTTCCTTGAGACGCCCGCTTTTGAGCTCGTGCCGCAAAATACGCTGGTGGGCGAGTCCCTCGGGCGTTATCGGATTATGGAGTTGCTCGGTCGTGGCGGAATGGGCGAAGTCTACAAGGCAAAAGACACGACGCTCGGACGTGATGTGGCGATTAAGGTCCTGCACTCCAACCTCTCAATCGACCAGGACCGGCTTCGCCGCTTTGTGCAAGAGGCGCGCGCGGCTTCTGCTCTGAATCACCCTAACATCATCACCATTCACGAATTCGGCTATGAAGACGGCGTCCATTTCATCATCAGCGAGTTTATCGAAGGTGAGACGCTGCGCCGACGGATTGCGAGCGAGCGGATAAATGCCGGCGAGATCCCCGAGATCGCGATGCAAATAACCGGCGCTCTGATTGCGGCGCACGAGGCGGGGATCGTCCACCGCGACATCAAGCCTGAGAACGTCATGGTGCGGCCTGATGGGCTGGTCAAAGTCCTCGACTTCGGGCTGGCCAAATTGATCGAGCGTCGCACCTTTGACACAGTCATGGATGCGCACGAAGCTTCTGAAGCGACGACCGCGGTCTGGGGCGGCGGCGAGACGGGCATGGTGATGGGGACCTTCAATTATATGTCACCGGAGCAGGCGCGCGGGCAGAAACTGGATGCGCGCACCGACATCTTCAGCCTGGGTGTCGTGCTTTACGAAATGGCCGCCGGCCATTCGCCTTTTGCGCGTGCGACAGCGGCAGATACGATCGCATCAATTTTGGAAAAGGATCCGCTGCCACTCGCGCAGTTCAACTCAGGGGTCCCTGATACACTGGAACGTATTATCCACAAGGCGCTCGCAAAAGACCGCAAGGAGAGATATCAGACAGCAAGAGAATTACTCAACGACCTGAAGTGCCTGCATAACGGCGACGCAGTTATCGCTCTCCCCGCCGCAAAAAAAGATAACAGACACTTCCTGCGTTACTGGCGGGGCGCTGCGATTGCGCTGGCCGCGCTGATTGCGATTTTCGCCGGCACCGTTCAATTCAGCAAAGGCGACAAGGCGATAGAGTCCATCGCCGTCCTTCCTTTCACCGATGTAGATGGAAACCCGGAGACTGAGTATCTGGCGGATGGCATCACCGAGGAAGTAAACAACAGTCTTATTCAGTTGTCCAACCTGAAGGTGAGGCCGTGCAACTCGGTCTGTCGTGATAAACGGCGGGATATCGATCCGCTGGCCGCCGGGCGTGAGCTAAAGGTGGAAGCGGTTTTGACCGTGCAAGTGGCGCGGCGCGGCGATGAGATCACCGTAAGCCTCCAATTGATTAATGTACGTGAAAACCGCCAGCTTTGGGGGACGCGCTTCCAGCGCCGATCTGCGGACCTGTCGGCGATGCATTCGCAAATCGCGCGCGAAGTCTCGCAAAGCTTGCGGATGCAATTGCCGCACAGGGAGCAAGAGAGACTGGCCAAACGCCGGCACATTAATCCCGAGGCATATCAGGCTTATCTGAAGGGTCGTTACCATTGGAACAAGAGAAACGCTGCGAGCTTTCGGAAGGCAATCGAATACTTTAATGAGGCGATAGCCAGAGACCCCAATTACGCCCTGGCCTACGTGGGACTGGCCGACTGTTACGTGCTCATGAGTGGATTCAGTCTCCCGCTTCCGCCGACTGAGGTCTACCCCAAGGCAAAAGAGGCGGTGATGAAGGCGCTCCAGATAGATAACCAGTTGGCCGAAGCTCATGCCTCATTGGCGCGGATAAAATTAAATTATGATTGGGACTGGCCTGGCGCGGAAAAAGAATTCAAGCTGGCGATTGATATCGACCCCAACTATCCGACGGCTCATCAGTGGTATTCGGTATTTTTGTCATATATGGGCCGCCATGAAGAAGCCATCGCAGAGGCCCGACGAGCATATGAACTGGATCCGCTCTCGCTCGCGATAAGCGGGGGACTGGTTCGAGCCTACTGCCGCGCGCGACAACACGAGCAGGCGATCGAACATTGTCTGAAAATTCTCGAATTGGATCCGCATGCCTATGTCAGACTGAACAATGATCTCGAACTCGCCTATGAACAATTGGGGATGTACGAACAGGCCATCGCCGCGCGTCTCAAGGCCATGACTGCTTTGGGAGACGATAGCGGCACAATCGCTGCGCTGACAGCAGCCTCTATCAAGTCGGGTTGGAAAGGTTATTTGCAGAAGACGGCCGATTTGCGCATGGAGTCGGCTCTACGGGGAGATATCTCGCGTTTTGATATGGCCAGAATTTACGCGCGGCTGGGTAATAAGGATCGAGCATTCGAATGGCTGGAAAAAGCCTATGCTGAACACTCAAGCGAGATAGTGTCGATCAAATCTGATCCCGCCTTCGACCAGCTACGCGCAGACACTCGCTTTCAGGATCTGCTGCATCGAATCGGCCTCGCCCCTTAAGTTGTCTGCTGGGTGGTGGGCTTGAGCAATGACAATTCGGCCGTCACACATGTGCCGGATCCGGGCGATGATTCAATCATCAGTTTTCCACCGAGCAACGCGGCGCGCTCTCGCATCCCGGTCAACCCGTTCGAATGGCCTGCCGCCATGACCGATTCTTTCTTAAAGCCCACACCCTGGTCCTCGATCTGCACACTGATGGTCTCAGGGTTCGCCCAAAGCAGAACCGTTACTTCATTGACCTGGCTGTGTCGCGCCACATTGGTTAAGGCTTCCTGCACGATGCGGTAAATGGCAGTCTCCAGTTCCGGTGAATATCGTCCTTCAATACCAGCCTGTTTGAAATTGACTTGAATTTCAGTTTGCGATGTATATCGGTCGAAGTGCCAGAAAAGGGTAGGTAGAAGACCGAGATCGTCAAGCATGGCGGGGCGGAGTTCGAGCGAAAGGTTGCGCACATGCGTGAGCAGATCATTGACCTGTTGGTGAGCCTGCTCGAAACCTGAGTTGGCGGTTTCCGGCGGCAGACGCCTGGTCAATTCGAGGGTCATCTTGAGCCCGGTCAGAATCTGCCCCACCTCATCGTGCAGTTCGCGCGCGATAGAACGACGTTCATGCTCCTGCACCTCGACCAGCCTGTGTGAAAGCCGCTGTAGTTCTGCTTCTGCGCGTTTTCGTTCAGTTATCTGCTCTCTCAGAGAAGAGTTTGCCGCGACCAACTCAGCCGTACGTTCCTGGACCCTCTGCTCCAACTTGTTATGAGCCTGCATGAGCGCTTCTTCGTTATTTTTCCGTTCCGTGATATCGCGGTAGTTGACGACTACTGCCTGCACACTCTGGTTTTCAAGCAGGTTGGTCCCGGTGCATTCCAGCCAGCGCCAGTAGCCATTTTTGTGTTGATAGCGGAACTCGGCCGTCAACGTCTCTTCCGGCCTGGTGAGGAGAAGCTGAAACTTGGGGATGATTTTCGGCGAGTCCTCAGGGTGCATCAGCGCGAAGGCATTTTGTATAATCAGCTCGTCGCCCTGATGACCGAGGATACTATGAGTGGAAGGACTGGCATAAGTTATTTCACCTGTAGATGTGAGCAGGAGCACACCGTCGTAACTGCGTTCGATGAGCGCGCGAAAACGTTCTTCGCTCTTGCGCAATGTTTCTTCGGCTGATTCCTCAATTAACAGAGTTTTGATTATTTGGTCGTCCATCGGCGTCACAGTGGTTTATTTCGTTTGTTTCGTATTCTCTCTTCAGCTTTCCCAGAACTTTTATCGTCAGATTGCCGTTTGAAGCATCGTCCAGAGATTTCGTCAGACCTGTCACCTTAAACGAATATCATCCAATTTCGTCGAGAGCGGGAGGAAAGCTATTCATGCAGGATAGAGTAAAAAAGATCATCTTAAACAATCACCTTAGAGCCTGGTCCTTCATTATTTGTCTAATTGCGATAGTCGGCGCAATGACTGTCTCCGCGCAGAGGAGGCCTCGACCCGCAACGAAGCAGCCGGCCAAGGCTAGCCCCACACCACAACCGCCTCAGCTGCAATCATGGCTGCAATGGGGCGGGCCAAATCGCAACTTCAAGGTCACAGCGGAGGGTTTGAAAGATAGTTGGCCTGCCGACGGACCGAGGCGTTTATGGGGCCGCGCTCTGGGTCAGGGCCATTCAGCAATCCTTTTTGACAACGGCCGGCTTTATACGAGCTACAGCAACGGGGACCGGGAAACCATCATCTCACTCGATGCTGCAACGGGCAAGACCCTCTGGGAGTTCCCCTATGAAGCCAGGACGGCCGGATTGAACCTCGGTGAAGGCAACGGGCCGCATTCGACGCCTTTGATCGTTGGCAATACGATCTACGCGGTCGGTGTCATGGGAACGATGCACGCGCTCGATAAAATGAACGGCCGCATGCTATGGAAACGCGATTTGTGGAGCGAGCTGAAAGGTTACCTGGATGATCGGGGGTATTCGCCGAGTCCCATCGCTTACAAAAATACTGTGATTGTTCCAGTGGGCGGAGGCTCCGGACAATGTCTGATCGCTTTCGATCAACGAACGGGTAACATCGTCTGGAAGAATCTCAACTTCACTCCTGCCCCTGCCTCTCCGATTCTGATTGATGTCAGCGGGCAGGAACAGCTCATCGGATTTGGCACCAATGAGATCTTCGGAGCCGATCCGAACAATGGTAATTTATTATGGAGTCATCCTCACAAAACAGATTATGGTTTGAATATCAGCACACCGGTGTGGGGACCGGACAACCTGCTATTTATGTCATCATCCTATGGGACAGGAAGTCGTGTGCTGGAACTCAAGCGCGATGGCAATCAGACCTCGGTTAGACAGGTTTGGGCGGACAAAAGAATGCGTGTGCATATCGGTACTGTGGTGCGCATCGGCGATCTCGCTTACGGTTCGAGCGGCGAAGGCCCGGCATTCTTTACTGCGGTCAATGTCAAGTCGGGACAAATCGCCTGGCAGGAGCGAGGTCTTGCCCGAGCGAGCTTCGTCAATGCTGACGACAAGCTCATCATTCTGGACGAAGACGGCACACTGGCCCTGGCGAAACCAATGATGAATAGTTTGAACATCCTCTCCAAGACTTCAGTCATGCAGAATATCGCGTGGACTGTACCGACGCTTGTTGGAACGAAATTATTTTTGCGTGATCGAAGGGCGATTATGGCTTTGGATTTGGGATAAAGAGAGAATACGAGACAGACGAAAATTTTGGCAAGTTTCATCTTCCGCCTGACAGTTTCAACACAAAGGGTCAAAGGGTCAAAGGGTCAAAGGGGATAAAGGCTTGATTTTTCTTTTTTGAACCTTTGATCCTTTGACCCTTTGTGTTGAAACTGTCAGGCGGAAGCTTCATCTTTCCGAGAGATTGTTTTACCATAAACTCAGCCCGCAAAGTTTTCGCTAACGTTCAATAGAATTTCATCCGGGAGGAAAACATGCGCCGTAGACTGACGCTCGCGTTGATTATCACAATTCTGTCATTGGTCACCGCAATCTCCATTGTTTCCGCGGAGAATTGGCCTCAATGGCGCGGCCCAATGCTTAACGGCATCAGTAACGAAAAGAATTTACCTGTCAAATGGAGCACTGAGGAGAACATCACATGGAAACTGGAACTCCCCGCCTGGAGCGGTGCGACGCCGATCATCTGGGGGAATTATATCTTCCTCAATATGTCCGAAGGCGGCGTAACCAGAAAGTCCGTCGTTGGTAATCTCTTACTCTGGTGCCTGGATCGAACTAAGGGAGAGGTGCTTTGGAAAAAGCCGCTGGGGAGCGGTGACGTCGTACTACGCAAGCAGAATATGTCTTCGCCTTCGCCGGTGACCGATGGGAGGAACGTCTGGGTGTTGACAGGCACAGGAGTTTTGAAATGCTTCGACTTCAAAGGGAATGAGATTTGGGCGCGTGAAATTCAGAAAGATTACGGGAGGTTCGGATTGAACTGGGGGTTCGCCTCCTCTCCACTTCTCTATGAGGATTCGCTCTATATTCCAGTGTTGCACGGGATGAAAACTGACGACCCTTCCTACATCCTCCGCATCAATAAGGCCACCGGGAAGACCGTCTGGCGCTCTGAGCGTCCAACGCAGGCCATTCAAGAATCGCCTGATGCCTACATCACACCCGCATTACTCAAGAACGGTGGCACTCTCGAGCTGATCATCAGCGGCGGCGATTGTGTGACGGGGCACGATCTGGCAACGGGCAAAGAGTTGTGGCGCGCCTATGGTTTGAACCCTGATAACAATGGGGCCTATCGAATAGTCAATTCGCCGGTAGTCGCAGATGGCATGATCTATGCTGGAAGCAAATACAGGCCGTATCTCGCGCTGCGTGCAGGCGGAAGGGGAGATGTCACCGACACCCATCGTGCCTGGGTCATTGAGAACGGCCCCGATGTTCCGACTCCGGTGATTGACGGCAAGTATCTCTACATGGTGCGCGACAACGGCGTTTTTATGTGTCTCGACTCGAAGACCGGAAAAGAGATCTATGCGCAGCAGCGCCTCAAGCCCGGCATATATAGTCCGTCCCCGGTACTGGCCGATGGCAAGATTTATGCTACCAACGAGGAAGGGCTGACAACTGTCATCAAAGCCGGCCCGCAGTTTGAAATCCTGTCTGAGAATGCGTTGAATGATTATTGTTTGAGCTCACCGGCAATCTCCGAGGGTCAGATCTTTATTCGCACGGCCGGACATCTCTATTGCATCGGTAAGCGGGTGAGTAAATAAAAAACAGTTTTCAGTTTTCAGTTTTCAGTCCTTGGAGAAATGCGAACTGAAAACTGGATTCTGAAGAGTCATCCAGGTCGCGATGCGACGCCTTGAAACGATGAAAAAGATCAACCGCCAAGACGCCAAGAACGCCAAGAAGCGGGCAAGGCCTTGGCGTTCTTGGCGTCTTGGCGGTTGATCTTTTCAGAGGAGCAACAGAAATGCCTATATTTTATTCGATTAAATCATGTGAGCATTCACTCCGACGCTACTCGATTCTATTCGCAGCTTTCGCGATCGTGTTGTGTTTGCCGATCATCACAGCGCGAGCACAGCAATCGATCACCAAGCGTCCCATCACTCACGAGGATGTATGGCTCATGAAACGCGTCGGCGCACCCGTTCCGAGCCCTGATGGCAAATGGGTCGTCTTTTCTGTCGTCGAGCCTGCATACGATGAAAAAGATCAGGTATCTGACTTGTGGATTGTGCCCGCTGACGGCAGCGCGAAGCCTCGTCGCTTGACCGGAACCAAAGGCAGTGAAAGCGGCAATACCTGGAGCCCCGATTCACGCAGCATTGCCTTCTCGGCGAAACGCGACGGCGATGAGGTCAATCAAATCTACCTGCTCAACGTCGTCGGTGGTGGAGAAGCGACGCGGGTGACCAATCTCTCGACTGGCGCGCGAGGACCGCAGTTCAGCACCGATGGCAGGATGATCATCTTCTCCAGCTCGGTTTATCCCGGAGCAAACAACGACGAAGAGAACAAGCGCATCGCAAATGAGCGAAAAGCGCGTAAGTATCGCGCGCGCGTCTATGAGTCCTTCCCGATACGCAACTGGGATCGCTGGCTTGATGAGATGCAATCTCACGTCTTCGTTCAATCGCTCGAACCGGGCGCGAAGGCGAAAGATTTGTTGGCAGGAACGAAACTGGTGAGTGAGATGGGGTTTTCCGGGGCGATTGGAGCCGGCAGTGATGAGCTGCAGCCCGTCTGGTCGCCTGACGGCCAATCGATTGTTTTCGTCGCAATGACCAATCGTAACGCTGCGGCCTATTCGGAGTCCAACACGAATCTCTATCAGGTTTCGATCAATGGAGGAGAGCCGCGACAGCTGACGACGGGCAAAGACAGCTACTCCCGCCCGACATTCAGCCCCGATGGAAAGACTCTTTACTCCAGCGTCAATCCGAACACTGAGAAGGTCTACAACCTCAATCGTCTTGTCAGCTTTGCCTGGCCGGCAATGGGAGAACGGAAGGTTATCACGGCAAGCTTCGACCGAGCGCCATCGAGCTTCGCGCTCACGCCTGACAGTAAAACCGTCTACCTTCTTGCCGAGGAAGCAGGGCACGAGAAGCTCTTTTCAGTCCCGGCAACCGGCGGTCAGGTCATACTGGCGATGGATATGACACTGGGCGTTTATACAAACCTGGCGATCCCGGGCAGAGCTTCATCGCCCTTGTTTTTCGCCAATTGGGAGAGCGCAGTTAACCCGGCAGAGGTTGTTCGCATCGATCTCAGCTCCAAAACGCAGAAAGCCCTCAGTGACTTCAATGCAGAACGCATAGCGCAGATTGACTCGCTGCCCTTGCGCCATTTCTGGTTTACCGGCAAGCGCGGAAAAAAGGTTCATAGCCTCATTGTTTTGCCTCCAAAATTCGACGAGAACAAAAAATATCCGCTCTTTGTCTTTATCCATGGCGGGCCGCACACGATGACGCGCGATCAGTTCTTCCTCCGCTGGAACTATCATCTCCTGGCGCAGCCCGGCTATGTGATCTTGATGACGGACTACACCGGTTCGACCGGATACGGTGAAAAATTCGCTCAGGAAATTCAAAGTGATCCCCTTAAAGGACCGGGCGAAGAATTGAACGAAGCAGCAGACGAAGCGATCAAACAGTTCAAGTATATCGACGGATCGAGACAGGCTGCGGGCGGCGCGAGTTATGGTGGGCATCTGGCCAACTGGCTGCAGGCTACGACGACGCGATACAAGTGTCTGATCAGCCATGCCGGTTTAGTCAATCTCGAATCGCAGTGGGGCACCAGCGACACCATTTATTCTCGTGAGGTTAACAATGGTGGCCCGGTCTGGGAACAGGGTCCGGTATGGCGCGAGCAGAATCCGATTCGTTATGCCGCAAAGTTCCGCACGCCAATGCTGATAACCGTTGGCGAAAACGATTTTCGCGTGCCGCTCAACAATTCGATTGAAAACTGGAGCGTACTCCAACGGTTGCGCATCCCGAGCAAGTTGGTTGTTTTCCCTGAGGAGAACCATTGGATATTGAAGGGCGAGAACAGCAGGTTCTTTTACGGGGAAGTGCACGCGTGGTTGAAAAAATGGCTGGGTGGAGAGAATACCAATACAGTGCGAAACTGAATTAAATCGTGGAGTGTGATTAATGAAGGAAATAAGGGGAAAACGGGTCAACAAGAAAGGGCGGAAATAACGGAACAAACTGATGTCGGTACACTTTTACAAAGTTAGCCTCTTTTACAGGAATGAAATTGGAATACAAAAAAGGCAAAAAGGGCAAAAAAGGCAAAAGGGCTAAGAATTTTTGCTTTTTTGCCCTTTTTGCCTTTTTTGTGTTCCACCTTGTCTTACGATCTGAAACCTAACTTTGAAAATGTGTCCCGACATCAGCGGAACAAACGGAAAAATACTAAGGAGTAGGTATAAATGAGACGATTTGACCGTCGCACTTTTCTGACTGGCTCTCTTTCGACAGGCGCGGCTTTGGCGATGCAGAGGATAGTTGCCCGCGGCGAGGTTTTCGGCAAAACGAGCTACAGGCATCTGATGGCTACCAAAGGTAATGGAGCTTACGGGCTATTGCGATCAACAGCTGCAAGTAATACCGGTGAAATGTTGCTCGCATTGCCGGAGGGTTTTCAATACACGGTTTTCGGCAAGACCGGCGAGAAGATGTCTGATGGGAATCAGACACCGCGTGCTCACGATGGAATGGCTGCATTCAGCGTGAAAGGTGAGTTGCGCCTGATTCGCAACCACGAGATCAATAACCAGCTTGGTAAATTGGGAGTGACGATTGGCGATCCTAAGAAGTCTTACGACCCGATGGCTGGTGGCGGCACAACGACGCTCGTCATCGATCCGAAGACACGCGAGCTCAAACGCCACTTCGTCAGTTTGAGCGGGTCGTTGCATAACTGTGCCGGCGGCCCGACGCCATGGGGATCGTGGATCAGTTGCGAAGAGACGGTGCTCGGCACAAACAAATTTAAGGATCCGCAGGGCAACGACCGCGGAGGCTTCTCGAAGGAGCACGGTTATTGTTTTGAGGTTTCCGCGTCGAGCAACGAATTGAAAGAGGCCGTACCGCTCCCAGCGCTGGGGCGTTTTGTTCACGAAGCCATCGCAGTCGATCCGAAGACTGGCATCGTTTACGAAACGGAAGACAGAGGCGCCGCGGGTTTCTATCGCTTCATTCCAAAGAAGAAAGGAAAATTGAGCCAGGGCGGGCGATTGCAGATGCTCGCAATCAAAGACAATCCCAAATACGACACTCGCACGGGTCAGAAGGGAGGCGCAAAGTTCGATGTGATCTGGGTTGATATTGATGATCCTGACCCGGCGAGTGCGACGGCAGATGCTGCGAGCGTTTACAAGCAGGGTAACGATAAGGGCGCAGCCATCTTCGCGCGACTCGAGGGTTGCTGGTATGGAGAGGGCAGCATCTTCTTCACCGCGACAAGTGGAGGTGACAAACGCCGTGGGCAAATATGGCAATACACGCCGCGCGGTAATGGCGATGGTTTGTTGACGCTTCTGTTCGAATCGCCTGATGCCCAGGTTCTCGATGGCCCTGACAATTTATGCGTAAGCCCGCGTGGTGGCCTGATCATTTGCGAAGATGGCGGTGAAGAACAGTTCGTGCGCGGCCTAACCGCTGAAGGGAAGATTTTTGACTTCGCGCGCAATATCGTCTCAGGTTTTGAGACGAGGGAATTTGCAGGCGCTACGTTCAGTCCTGATGGTCAAACGCTGTTCCTCAACATTCAAACACCGGGCTTGACATTCGCAGTCTGGGGACCATGGAACGAAGGCGCATTGTAGAAAAGAGAATACGAAACAAACGAAAAACAGTTTTCAGTTTTCAGTTTTCAGTTTTCAGCTGGGCAGATATCGCTGAAGACTGAAAACTGAAAACTGAAAACTGTTTTTCGTTTGTTTCGTATTCTCTTCTTTCTGCATCAGGCAGGGAAACCTGCTGATGATTTCACCTCTTCAATTTGGAGCCGGTGGCGTTCTTCGTGCTCGCCGAGCAATAACAACCATTGATAAAGGCTGAGCCGGCCGAGTGCCGGGTGCGGCCAGGTTTGCTCGGACAAGTCCACCGACTCAAGTCGTGATCTCAATTTGAACAGGTCATTGATCGACTGTTGATTTTTGGCCACAGCATCGGCAACCGGCACACCGCCTTGTGGATGAACGATCTCAGGCGCGCTCCATTTTCCGGGCATCAATTCACCTTCAACAGTCATCGTCAATGGCGGTAGTTGCAAATCATTCTTTGCCGCTTTGGGTTCTGCCTCTGCCTGTTTCAACAATTTATGAGTTAGTCTTAGAAACCCATTATTGACGATACTGACGTGCTCGGCATTCTCAGCAATCGTCCAACGATCGGGAGCAGGACGGAAATTCTCCTGCATCTCTGTCAAACCTGCCACACTTGTGGCAAAGCGCGCGTGCGCTTTTTCGATCATCTCGAAAATATCAGCAATGCTGTGATAGATCATACCGCCTCTCCTGATTTGGATTGAATTGAAGGCGATATAGTGTAACAGACAAATCTCATCAGTTCATTCACAGCTCAGTGGCTGGTCAGAGTAGCCCTCACTCGTTCTGAGAGCGGCGATCAATAAAGGTGATGGTGAAATAAGCAGGTGACGGCAGCGTTCGAAGTTGTCACGGGCTTCGATGAACTTGTTTTTTGACTGTTTGAGAGCGATCTCAAACTCGCGTATCGCTTCATCCAAATGACCGGACATCGCATAAATTACGCCGAGGTTATTATGACAGGCGGGTATCCGATCTTTCGATTGTCTAATTGCACGGCGGTAGTACTCAACAGCTGAGTCGAAATCGCGGTTCCGTTGTGATTCCAGAGCCAGTTCAAAAATTGCTTCGGCGTGTTTACCGCCGGAATCCGTAACCGCCTGCCGGAAGGCATCCTGAGCTTCGCGTCTCTCTCCCAAAGTCTGTAACGCAACACCGAGAGCGTATGAAGCCGATGGATACTTGCCGTTTCGCAATTTGATCGCTTTGCGGTATTCAATAATCGCTTCGCGCGGGCGGCCCAGCTTATGCTGACAAACACCTATATTGAAATGTGCACGCGCCGCGTGCGGACCGTGCCAGGCCAGAGCCACCTGATATTCGATGATGGCAAGTTGATACTGGCCGCGATGAAATGCCTGATTGCCACGTTCGAGCGACTCGCTGATTCCATCAGCTCTGGCCGCTCCCATAAGGACCAGCTGGCAGAGTACAAAGAGCAATACAAAAGTGTAGTTTCGTTTTCGCATATCTCCTCCTTCTCGCCGGGGAGTTTAACTGGAGAGAGGAGGGAAGTCTTTTCGCTGATTGCCGGCTTTTTGTTGAGATTGCTGAAATGGAAGAGAGAAGACAAACAAACGAAAAATCCGGCAAGTTTCATAGAAAGTCTAGATTAGTTAACAATTTCAACACGAAGGGTCAAAGGGTCAAAGGGTCAAAGGGGAGATTAAGGCATGATTTTTTCTTC
>JAKEHZ010000349.1 GCA_022614735.1 Acidobacteriota bacterium
CAAATACATAGGTCCGATACAACCCGCCGTGCCCATAAGTCCCGATTGAATTCAATCTGAACATTCCTTCCACGTTTCTCACCACTGCCCAACCTAAACCAAAACCGATGCCCGGCGAGAAACCGGCTTTTAGCTCATTTGTTTGTACCTGCGTCATCAAGCCAACTGAAGCTTTCGACAAAACGCGCTGATTATTTAATACACCACCATTGAGCATCATCTGATGGAAGTTAAAAAGATCAGGAGCAGTCGAATACAAACCAGCCTCAGGCGAGGGATATTTCGCGTCCTTGCGATAAAGATCGACATCTGCTTTTGTCAACTTATTACCATCAAGCCTATACATGGATGCAACACGGTTGTATTTGCTCTCAGGCACAAAAAAATGGCTGTCCTTCATTCCCAGCGGTTGAAATATTCGATCAGTGATGAACTCTTCGTAGGATTTGAGGGAGACGATTTCGATGATCCGGCCGAGTGTCGCAATTCCCATATTGCTGTAGCCCCACTTAGTTCCCGGCTCGAAATCGAGCATCCTCTGTGGGAAAGCGTCGACGGCCTCAGCCAGTGTGCGGTCGCGCTTGTTGAAGAGGTCCTTGAATCCCTCCGGATAACCTCCACCTATTCCCGATGTGTGAGTGAGCAGATCTTTAATTGTGATCTGTCGCGCTGGCTTCCGGATTTCTGATAGTTCACTTCCAGCCTGGGTCTCCGCGGCTTTTACTTGCAACTTTATCTCCGCAAATTTCGGCAGATATTTCTCCACCGGATCAGTAAGCGCAAGTAATCCTTCATCGACCAGGATCATTATCCCGACCGCTGTAATCGGCTTGGTCATCGAAGCAATTTGAAAGATCGAGTCGCTCTTCATTGGAGTCTTCGTCTCCAAATCCTGATAGCCAACGGCAGAGAGTCCTGCGACCGATCCTTTGTGCGCAACGAGGGTGACGATTCCTGCAGTTCGATTCCGATTTACGAACGTTTGCATGCGCGCGGGGATGCGTTCGATGCGCGCCGCATCAATCCCACTTTTCTTGCCCGCTGGGCGTGGGGTGGCAACACCGCCGCTTTTCGTTTGAGGTGTTTGAAAAGCCAGGACGGCCTGAGCCATCAGCAAGGATGCCAGAAGACTGGAGACAATAAATTTGCGCATTATTCCCTCTCTACTTTGATACGGCTGTCTTTCTGATGCCGTGATACTTCACATCGATCTTGATCTTCCCTGCCCACTTCCGCGGCACAGGCTTACCCAACGCCCAATGAAATCCGTTGATAATCAACCGCTGAAACGACTCAACCTGAAAATCCTCCGGATGTCCCAGCGTCGTCATAAACACTCGTCCCCCGGCTTTATTTTTCCATGTCCACGCGACCGGGTTATCCACCGGGTCTTTTTTCTCGGAATCGACGGCGCGCCCGATCAGAAGCTGTTTTGCATCAGCCGGGGGATAATTCGGCACCACGTGATAGAGCCACGAGCGCACGTGAAAGCTCTTTTCTACTCCGGTCAACAGAGGATCGCTAGCTGCAGCCGGGATAATCGTAACGTCAGTGCTCGATTTATGCCCGTAATGAGTATGACCGTTGCCCCAACCCGGCGGTGCGCCGAGGTAATCGGCAGCGAACGCATTCCATTTTTCGAGCCCGTGTCCTTTGGGATAGTTGAAAGCATGCGTCGTGGTGCGAAATGCGACGACGGGCTTGCCTGAATCCAGATATCTGCGGATTAGATCGACCTGATCTGCAGGCAGTCGACGCCAGCGAAGGAAGAAGACCGCCAGATCGGCATCCTTCAAGGCTTCGAGTCCGGGAATATTCTCCTCGGCATTTTCGTCGGGATGAGACCTGAGCACTGTCACCTGCATTCCATAATGCCTCTCAATCTCGGCGGCAATCAAAGGCATGGTCTCTTCAGAACTGTATTCGTGATCGCCGGTGACGAAAACTACACGTGGATCTTTGACCGCTTTGACATATAGCGAACTGTAAACCAATGACAACACAACGGCCGTGCAGAGCGCTGATAGATGTTTCATCTTCATATTCTTGTCACCTTCTTTGAATTTTTAACGCAGTTTATGGCAGTCTTGTGCGAGCGTAAAGAGGTGAAATTGAAAACTGATAGGGGTCTTGACGGAAGGTATAAACTGTGGGAGCATACCCCTCCGCCAGAGGCTCCTCACCGAGCCTCTTTTGATGTGTGCGGTGAGTCAAAAGGTCGACATCAATATTTTGAGTTCGTTCTCAAGGCGGCGTAGCCAAGTGGTAAGGCAGAGGTCTGCAAAACCTTTATCCGTCGGTTCGATTCCGACCGCCGCCTCCAATTCAATCAATCGCTAACGAGCAAGGTCGTCCTGTAGCTCCCCAGTTAACCGTGCGGTGTTCGCGCTCATATTTCGGGCGTGATACGAAGCACCGGCTCAGGCCTCGGAATACCCCGGCTAAAGACCGGGCGCTCCCACTCATCAACCACTTTGCGAAGTTGCTCGATTCTTTCGAGCGCATTTTTGCTCCACGCTTCATCACGAGGATACGGATAGCAATTCTCTTTATTCAACTGATCCGACATCAGCTTCTTAAGATCGAAACAGGGATTATCATCGCGTAGAATTTCTTTCATCTCCATTAGATTTTCTTCCAATTGCGCCATCAACACTCTGAACCGCACCCACTGGTGGTGTTCGAAGTTGAAGCGTTTCAGAATCGTCTCTCCAGCCAGCAAACCTTTCCTTATAACATTATCTATGACCTCGCCCGGCATCATAAGGTTCAGCCCGCCTTCGTCGTCGCGCAGTCTGATCTGAACGATGCGTTCGCGGTAACTTGATAATGCCGACTGCATGTTGTCGCGGTAGTTCTGAGCAGTTTCGAAAATAGACCAGACGAACTTGGTCAGACTAAGCGGGGCGCCTTTACCAGTTGGCGTCGGCTCTTTAGTAAGCGGCAGCCACTTGGTGACGAGCGGCGCGTTTGCCTTTGGCAGGTAAACTGCATCGAATAGATCATCATCGTCAGGAGTAATCGCCGGCACGGCGGCTGCTTTCAGACCCAACGCCTCATCTCTCTCTTCGCTCTCGCCACCTCCGGCTGCAACAGTGATGTATTCCGGCCCGATGTGACGCTGCTCCCCTCTGCTGTCTCTGAGCGCATCTGGCGGCAGCGCCTCCAGCTTGATACCGAACGTTGGACGCTCCGGTAGCCAGGCGTCGAAGAATTGGATCGGGAAGTTGCTGGATATGCCGCCATCGCTGAACCAGTTCAG
>JAKEHZ010000350.1 GCA_022614735.1 Acidobacteriota bacterium
AGTGCGGTAGCTTGCTACCGCACTCCAAAGGCTCCGCCATCCCACACATTCCGTTAGTACCAGGAAAATTTAAACTTCAGCGCCATGGCACTTCTTGTATTTCTTGCCTGATCCGCATGGGCACGGATCGTTACGCCCTACCTTTGGATGCTCGCTGACAACCGTGCGTGGTTTGCCTGAATCTTCACCCGCTGCTGCGGCGCTCGCGTTGGCCTTGGTGAAATTCATTTGTCCCCGGCGCGGGCGTCGTTGCAGCCGCTGTTCAGGAGGCTCTTCAATGGTGACTTGCAGGTGATAGAGCGCGCGCACAGTTTCGGTATCGATGCGGTCGAGCATGCCTTCAAACTGGTCGAACGACTGCTTCTTGTATTCGACCAGCGGGTCTTTCTGCGCATAGCCCATCTGGCCAATCCACTCTTTCATGTGGTCAATCGCCAGCAAGTGGTCTTTCCATTGCACATCAACGATGTTGAGGCGGATGATGCGTTCGTAGTAGCGCATTGCTTCAGCGCCGACGATCGCTTCCTTCTCTGAATACCTCTTCTCAAGCGTTTGCCAGATTGTCTCGCGAATCTGGTCGTGCTCGAGCTCATCGAGCTTGATCTCCGCTTCATTCAGATCGAGAGCGAATTGATAGAGCATTTGGACCTTGAAACTCTGGAAATCCCAGTTCTCAGGCATTTCCTCGAGGCTCATGGATTGATCTACCAAATCGTCGAGAATAGCTCCGGCCATTGATTGGATCTCGCCACGGTGATCTATCTGCTCGAGCAACTGGCGGCGCAGGGTGTAGATCGTCATGCGCTGTTTGTTCATGACGTCGTCATACTCGAGCAGGTGTTTGCGGATCGTGAAGTTGTGTGCTTCGACGTTCTTCTGTGCGGCTTCAATGCGTTTGCTCACCATCTTGGATTCGATGGCCACGCCCTTTTCCATGCCCAGGCGCTGCATGATCGCTTTGACGCGATCACCCGCGAAGATTCGCATCAGGTCATCTTCGAGCGAAAGATAGAAGCGCGATGATCCGGGGTCGCCCTGACGGCCTGAGCGGCCGCGAAGCTGATTGTCTATGCGGCGCGATTCGTGACGTTCGGTCCCCAGGATGTGCAAACCGCCGAGTTGGACGACTTCTTCATGCTCAGTTTCGGTCGATGGTTTGACTTGACGGATCGCATCTTCGAGTTGTTCGGTCGTCGCTTCATCCGGATTGATCTCTTTCTTCTTGAGCAACTCCTTCGCCAGGAATTCAGGATTGCCGCCGAGCAGGATATCAGTGCCGCGTCCCGCCATATTCGTCGCAATCGTCACTGCGCCTTTGCGCCCTGCCTGTGCGACGATTTCAGCTTCACGCCCTGCGTTTTCAGGTTTTGCGTTCAGCACGTTGTGCCTGACGCCGGCCTTCTTCAGCCGATCCGACAGCAACTCCGAGTTCTCGACCGTCACCGTGCCCACCAGCACCGGCTGGCCCACGGTGTGAAGTTGTTTAATCGCATCGACCACTGCATCCCATTTTTCGCCGAGGGTGCGATAGATCACGTCGGGATTATCTGTCCGCACCATTGGACGATGTGTCGGGATGCTCGTCACGTCCAGGTTATAAATCTTGGCAAACTCGACGGACTCAGTCTCCGCCGTACCGGTCATCCCCGCCAGCTTCTGGTACATACGGAAGTAGTTTTGCAGGGTGATCGTGGCGAGAGTTTGCGTCTCACGCTCGATCTTCACGCCTTCCTTCGCTTCGACTGCCTGATGCAGACCGTCGGACCAGCGGCGGCCTGTCATGATACGCCCGGTAAATTCGTCAACGATCACGACCTCGCCGTCTCTGATGATGTAGTTTTTGTCGCGATGATAGAGCGTGTGCGCGACTAAAGCCTGATTGAGGCAATGCAGTATCTCCATATTCGACGGATCGAAGAGGTTCCCTTGACCAAGCATCCTTTCGGATTTTTCGATGCCCGATTCAGTCAGAGTCGCGCGGTGTTGTTTCTCATCGACTTGATAATCGACTTCGCGAATAAGTTTGGGAATAACCAGATCAGCTTCATAGTACTTGCTGGTCGATTCATCGGAGGCGCCGGAGATAATCAGCGGCGTGCGCGCCTCGTCGATCAGGATCGAGTCAACCTCGTCGACGATACCGAAGTAATGGCTGCGCTGGACACAGGTTGCCAGCTCGAACTTCATATTATCGCGCAGATAATCGAAGCCGAACTCGTTGTTGGTGCCATAAGTGATATCGGCGTTGTAGGCTTCCTGGCGCGCGAAGTCGTCCATGTCATTCTGAATGCATCCCACATTCATGCCGAGGAATTTATAGATTTTGCCCATCCACTCGGCATCGCGTCTGGCCAGATAGTCGTTGACCGTAATGACGTTAACACCTTTGCCGAGCAGCGCGTTGAGATAGACCGGCAGGGTGGCGACAAGTGTTTTCCCTTCGCCGGTCTTCATTTCTGCAATCATTCCGCGATGAAGCACCATACCGCCAATTAATTGCACGTCGAAATGGCGCATACCGGTCGCGCGAATTGAAGCCTCGCGGACACAAGCGAACGCCTCCGGGAGCAACTCATCGAGGGCCTCCTGCTCCAACACTTTGCGCGCTGCGGGCTCAAGGTCTTCTGACCCTTTGAGCATTTCGGCCAGGCGCTCTCTAAACTCGGTTGTCTTGCCGCGGATCTGCTCGTCACTGAGCGCTTTGATGCCCGGTTCAAGCTGATTGATTACACTCACAACAGGCCACAACTTTTTGAGCAACCGCTCGTTGGCTGAGCCGAAGACTTTGGTAATAACTTTTTCAATTGCGTTCATGACGCGTTCTTTTATGACCTCAGGGTTGGTTGTGTTGAGATAACATAGTGATCAAATATCGCAGAAGCAATATTGAATTTTAGTGGGAGGGTGTGGGGGGCGTCAAGCAGGGCAACTTTGACGTGCATACTCGCGCTGTGGCACAATGCAATTTACTTAGAAATCCTCACTCAAATTCGAGACCAACTCTGGAGTTACAATCAATGAGCGAAAATACCAATACCGAAAACCAGACCGCGGCGGAAGCTGCGCCCGACGTGCATCAGGAGGAGATTTCCTATCACGCGGTCGAAAAGAATGGAAAGATCACAGCTATCTGGGAGATGCGTGGCCGCAAGCACATCAGGACGATTGATCCGCGGAGCGAAGAGGGTCGCCATCTGCTTGGTCACACCGATAATCCTGAAGTCGTGCAGAACGCGCAAGTCTGATGAAAATCAAAAGGCAAAAGGCAAAAGGCAAAAGGCGAAAATAAAGAAGTGAGCATCAACCTTTTGCCTTTTACTTTTGGTTTTTGCCTTTTGATTCTTGCCTTTTGATTTTTGCCATGCAGATCACCAGGGTCGAACTAAAAAATATCAAGAGCCACGCTGAATCTGAATTCACCTTTCGGCCCGGAGTAGTCGCCATCTGCGGTCCTAATGGTTCAGGAAAAACGACCATCATCGAAGCAATCGCCTGGGCGCTTTTTAATCACCTCGATTACAAACGTGACGATTTCGTCAGACGCGGAGCCAAACGCGGGCAGGTCGCGATCAGCTTCATTTCGGACCTGGACGGACGCGAATACGTCGTCACACGTGACACCGGCGGCGGATATTATGTCTATGATCCTGCGACGAAAATGCGGTTGGTCGAGCAGAAAAACCAGGTAGTTCCATGGCTGCAGCAACATATAGGAGTCGATCCGGGAACGGATTTATCCGCGCTTTTCAAAACGACGATTGGTGTGCCGCAAGGCACATTCACTTACGATTTCACGCTTGCGCCTTCGAACCGCAAGGCCATCTTTGATCAGATTCTCAAAGTCGAAGAATACCGCCAGGCCTCTGACAATTTGCGCGACACGCTGCGCCACATCGAGGCGCGTCTCGTTGAAGCGGACAAAAGGCTCGCCGAAGCGGAAGGCGAGCTGAAGACATACGACGAAACCAGACGTGAACACGATGCCGTAGAACAACGACTGAAGATGCTTGCATCGGAGCTGGAGACCGCCAATGCCGAGCGTAACCGCCTGACCCGTGAGATTGAGCAATTCAACGAGTTGCAGCGAAAGATCGAGGGTCAGCGTGGCGCGATTGAGCGTCTGCGCGTCAAGCTGGATTTCACCCGTGGTTCGCTCATTACCGCTCGTGAAGCTGCAGAACAGGCGCGCACGGCGGCGAAGACCGTTGAGGCGGCAGCCAAAGGATACGAGCTCTATCTCGCTACGATCAGTCGTCTCACCCAACTCGAACGTCAACGCGAGACACGCGACCTCTTACGCAACCGTGTGACGGCAATTGAGCGTGAGCTGATCGAAGCGCGCAGCCAGGCGATGCGCAGTCAGGAACGTTTGGTCGAGGCTGAGAACGCGCGCGAAGAGCTCCTTCAGCTTTCCGGAAAGGTTGAAGAGCAGAACGCAATTGAACGTAAAATCGCCGGACTCCGCGAAGGGCGTGGTGAGCTACAGAGCCTGAGACGTTCGCTCGAAGCTCTTGATCGCGAAATTGAAAAACTACGCCAGCGATACTCCGCACTCTCGCATCAACTTGCAACGGCGGAAGCGCAACGCGAACAGGGGGCAGCGGCCGAATCTCTCGAGAAAGAGCGAGCGCAGCTCGATGAAGAGATTGCCCGGAGAGATCTGGCGTACGGAAATTATCAGCTTAAACGCGAGCATCTCGAGACTTTGCGCAAGGAAGAGACGCGATTAACCGCAGAGCTTGAGCGAAACCGAAACGAAATCGAAAGACTGGGGCCGCTCGTCTCTGCTGCTGCGCAGATCCCCGAGTTCGAATCGCAACAGCAGGTTGCTGCAGAAAAGCTGGCACAGCTGCGTGCCGAAGTCGCGCGTGATGAGGAGATGATCTCAGCCCTTGAGAGCGGCGGCATCTGCCCATTGCTGAGCGAAAAATGTCTTAATCTCAAACCCGGCGAGTCGCTCGATAGCCGCTTCCGTTCGGGCCTGGTGTCCAGGCGCGACGAAATTGAATCGCTCCAGGTCGCTTCAATCAAACTCGCCGAGGATCTGAAGCGGGCGCGCGCAGTTGCTGCTGAAATGTCGCGCTTGCCGCATCTGCAAAGGGAATCAGCGCGTCTGACGCAAGAGCTCGAAATGCAGTGCCGGCAGATCGCAAAAATCGCGGAAGAGACCTCGCTCGGTGCAACCATCAGCGAGTCCGGCATTAGGCAACTCCGCTCGAGACGGTCTGAGCTTGAAAAACAGCTTCGCAGGGCGCGCGAGGCTGAACGTGTCTTCAGCCAGGCCGAAGTGCTGTGCAGTGAGATGGGCGAGGTGGCCGGCGCCGGGGAAGTGAAGAAGACGGAGAGGGAAGATTTGACTCTGCGTGTCGCAAAGTTAGGTGATATTGAGGCGCAACTTGCCGAATCCGAACAAAGCCTGCACGCACTCGGCGATCCGCGCGGCCGAACAAGCGCGCTCAATCGGATCATCGCGCGCGAAGAAGAATGGAAACGCGAAGCGGAGATGTCAGCACGCAGGGTTACAGAGGTCAATGCTGATCTCGAAACGAACAGTAGCGAATTGAAGTCTTTCGCCTCGCTCGATTCAGATATTGCAATCCTCAATCAGAGTCGCGTCGAGAGCGAGGGAGACTATCAGGCCTATATCGCCAATGAAAAAATCGCCGCGACGGTGACGGCGCGCGAGCAGGAAGCTGCCGCGCTCACATCGGAAACCGAAGAGACGGACAAATCCCTTTCTGCCGCTGTTCAAGAATTAAGCGAGTTTGAGAAACGGTATACGGCAGAGCAACATGCCCGGGCTCACGCTGAGTTTGAAAGGTGGCGAGAGCGCGCAACGCAAATTGCCGCGCAACTCGAACACACGCGAGATCACTACCTGCGCCTGCAGGCCCAACTCAACTATCTCAATGAAGTCCGCGAGAAGATGCGCGAGCAACTTGCGGTCAAGGAGAAGACATCGCGGTTGCGTGAGGCAGCCGATTTCATCCGGGATGTTCTGCAGAAAGCCGCTCCGTACATCACCGAGTCTTATCTCTTCACGATTTCGCATGAGGCGAATCTACTCTTCCGCGAGATCACCGGCCGTTACGACGTCACGTTACGCTGGGCGAAGGATTACGAGATTACTTTCGAAGAGGAAGGCCGCGAGCGCCCATTCCTCAATCTTTCGGGTGGTGAACAGATGGCTGCAGCGCTTTCAGTTCGTCTGGCACTGCTGAAGGAGTTATCGGAAATAAACCTCGCCTTCTTCGACGAGCCGACAACGAATATGGATGAAGAGCGCCGGCGGAATCTGGCACAGCAGATCGGCCGTATAAAAGATTTTCATCAACTCTTTGTTATCAGCCACGACGATAGCTTTGAAGAGTTTACGGACCAGATCATTTCACTTGGCGAAAAAAGTTAAACCGACGACCCCCTGAAATCAATGATATGTCACATAATTCTCCTCTCATTCCGGAATTACAGGAATATCACCGACAGGTGGAAGCGATTAAGCAGGATGCGAGTGATTTGATGATCGGGGTGACGGCGGCCAAATTCAATTGGCGTCCTGATCCCAATCGCTGGTCTATTGCTGAATGCCTTGAGCATCTCAACATAATTGCGCGTCTCTATTTCCCAATCATCAACCAGGCGATCACTGCAGCCAGGATGCGTGGATGGATGAGTCAGGGCCCGTTTCGGTATGGTTTGCTCGGCAAAATAGGCAAAATATATGTCCGTTCGACCGAACCTCCCCCAAAGATGAAATTCAACTCGCCGAAACGATTTATCCCACAGCATGATCGTTCAATTTTAGAGGTCTGGCCGGGATTTATGGTTTTTCAAGATAGATTGCACGAGCTGATCAGCTGGGCGAATGGTGTTGATCTCGCGCGCGTCAAGATTCAGATACCTGCGACAAGTCTGATCAAATTGAGCCTGGGACAGTGCCTCGGTTTGGTCGCCGCACACGAACGTCGACACCTGTGGCAGGCTCGTCAGGTCAAAAACGATCCGAACTTCCCGGAGTAGATTTTGATTGCGGATTGCGGATTGCGGATTGCGGATTGTGAATGCGTGATCTGCCCTTCAATCCGCAATCCGC
>JAKEHZ010000351.1 GCA_022614735.1 Acidobacteriota bacterium
ACCAGGATTCGGCGCAGGATTTTTCCCGAGGGCGACTTCGGTATCTTGTCGATAAACTCAACGCCTCGAAGTTTCTTGTGAGGCGCGACTCTCGACTCGACATAGCTCATGATCTCTTCCGGTGTGGCGTCGCATCTCAACACCACGTAAGCTTTGGGTACTTCTCCGGCCTCATCATCAGGACAGGGAATCACGGCAGCGTCGGCAATCGCCTCGTGCGTTAACAATACAGCTTCAAGCTCGGCTGGAGGCACTTGGAAGCCTTTGTACTTAATCAGTTCTTTGGCGCGGTCGACGATGTAGAAGTGGCCGTCCTGATCCGCATAACCAATATCACCAGTGTGCAGCCAACCTTCAGAATCGATCGTTTGGGTAGTAGCATCGGGTCGGTTCAAGTAACCCTTCATTATCTGTGGTCCACGTACGCAGATCTCGCCTTCCTGATTTGGACCAAGGGCTACGCCAGTTTCCAAATCCACTACCTTGCACTCGGTACTGGGAGCGCAAACGCCCACCGATCCAAACTTTATCCTTTCTCGATCTGGTGGAGATGAATGGGTAACCGGACTGGTTTCCGTCATGCCATAGCCTTGCCGGATTTCGCACTTGAGTCTTTCCATGCACGCTCGAGTTAAGCTTTCGCCCAGTGGAGCAGCGCCTGAGAAAATTGTTCTGAGTGTCGACAAGTCGTAATCATCAACAATCGGATTCTTACTCAACGCCAGGACGATTGGAGGAACGAGATGGGCCATCGTTACTCCATACTTGCTTACAGTTTTTAGGAACTGTTCCAGGTCAAAACGCGGCATCATCACGATGGTCGCGCCCGTGTACAGTCCCATGTTCAAAATGACAACCAGACCATAGATGTGAAAGAGCGGCAACACACAGATCAGCCGGTCATTTTCGGCGAAGTAGCATAAGCCTTCCATCTGCCGAAGGTTTGCTACCAGGTTGTGATGAGTGAGCATCACGCCCTTAGGAAGACCGGTGGTTCCGCTGGAGTAGGGAAGTGCAACTAGATCCTCTCGGGGATTTATCTCTACGACAGGCGTCTCCAGGTCGCCAGTCAACAGTTCAAGGAAAGGTGTGGCGCCAACAAGGCCCTGACCGGCTTCCCCAAAGACAAAGAGTTCTTCAATTTGCGTGGCTTTGGCTGCGGCTCGAGCCTTATCAATAAAGTCTGCTGCGGTCACCAGAAACCTTGCGTGGGCGTCTTTTAACTGCTGAGCGATCTCGTGCTCCGTATAAAGGGGATTGAGAGTCGTGTTGATTCCACCGAGTGAAGCTACGCCGTGGAAAGCCATGGCGTACTCTGGAACATTCGGACTTAATATTCCGACAACGTCGCCCTTTTTGAATCCGCGTTTTGCCAGATTGCCGGCTACGCACGAGATTGACTTGGCAAGCTCAGAATATGTAACGACTCGTCCAGTTGGAGCTTCGATCAGGGCTGGTTTCTCTCCGAGCTCCTGTGCACGCCGCATAACGAACGGGGTCAGTGGAATCTCGGGTATGGTGACTTCTGGGAACGGTCCGCGAAAAATCATGTTCTGTGGTTCAGATATTAAAGGAGATCCACAGATTACACAGATTTCACAGATTAGGAAAGAACTGTTTGACTTGTTTGAAAATTCCCATTGGGCCCGGACTATCTGAATCTGTGAAATCTATATAATCGGTGGATGTGTGAGAACTATCCTGTTGGGGAACTATCCTGTCCGGCCATTCCACCTTCAATTCTTGACTGCTAATCTGTGAAATCGGTGTAATCTGTGGATATTGAAATTACCAGGATTGAGGAAAGTGCGGTGTCGTCTTCGCCTCTAAACATCATTTGTCTTGCCACTTATTTCAAGGGTGTTGATTTCATTCGCGAGTGCAAAAGTCATGGCGCTCAGATCGTACTCATCACCAAGGAGAAGATGCTCGGCGAAGCGTGGCCGCGCGAAAGCCTGGACGAACTCATCGCCTTGCCCAACGATGCAAATCTGGATTTGTTTATCCATCTAATCGGTCTCCTGGCGCGACAAACCAGGATCGATCGCGTGGTTGCTCTCGAAGAGTTTGATGTGCTTACTGCAGCGCAGGTCCGAGAGCACTTTTGCCTGCCGGGAATGACCAGCGCCACAGCCCGCCTCTTCCGTGACAAGTTGGCAATGGCCGCCTGCGCGAGACAGGCTGGTGTAAATGTGCCAGAGTTCGTGCCGTTGGTAAATCATGATGAAGTTCGACAATTTATGGAGCGAGTGCCTCCTCCGTGGATCATCAAACCTCGTTCCGACGTCTCAGCTATCGGGATCAAGAAGGCGCAGCAGCCCGGCGAGGTTTGGCGCGCCATTGATGATCTCGATGCACGCGAGCGATTCCGGGAGCGTTCCTCGCATTATCTTCTCGCGCGGTTTGTGAGTGGCGAAGTTTTTCATGTCGACTCTCTGGTTAACAATGGGCGGGTAGTCTTCGCAGGCGCAAATAAATATGGCAGGCCTCCGATGGAAGTAGCGCACAAAGGCGGCGCGTACTTTTCTCGTACCATTCCCCACGGAACTGCGGATGAAAAAGCGTTGTTCGAATTCAACCGGAAGCTGGTGAAGGCTCTAGGCTTGGAAAAAGGGGCGGCCCATGCCGAGTTTATCAAGAGCGATCAGGATGGACAGTTTTATTTTCTGGAGATTGCGGCGCGTGTGGGAGGCGCATACATCGCTGATGTCCTTGAGGCTGCTTCCGGCGTGAACCTATGGCGTGAGTGGGCCAGGTTGGAGTTGGCGGACCAGGGAGGAAAAGAGGGACGGAGAGAAGGTGGGACGGGGAGAAAGGGAGACGCGGAGGCGGGGAGAAGCGGAGACGCGGAGACGGGGAGAAGGGGAGAAGGGGGGACGGGGAGACGGGAGGGGAAAATAAAACCCTTGCGGAAGGAATACGCGGGCATAATTCTGTCGCTCGCCAGACAGGAGTATCCAGATACATCGTCTTACAGCGATCCTGAAATCGCTTATCGCGTTAACAAGAAGCATCATGCCGGATTGATTGTGCAGTCGAAGAGTCTGGAACGGGTTCAGGAACTATTGAATCAATACTCGGCACGCTTCACTGAAGACTTTGCGGCTGTCTTGCCACCTCTGGAACGAGCGGAGTGAGGACTAACGATTTTGCACCACTGGCGAGATATTTCGGTATACAATGCGTCAGCAAATTAAGTAGGGTATCGTATTCCCGTCAACTCATGACTGCCTCGCACTCAGTCGGGAGGCCAAGATGAACAATTTAAGAGTAATTATCCTGAAGCCGAGCAAGTACGCTTTGGACGGCTACGTCGAGAGGTATCGTTGGGGATACATGCCAAATGGTACCGTTCCTCATCTTCGCAGTATGACGCCAGACAGTTTTAATGGCATCCCAATTGAGGTCCTTACCGTTGACGAATACGTCCATACGAATTTGGACTATCTTTCTCTCCTAAGAACAGAGCCTGGCCATAAAACCTTACTTGCGATCGTAGGCGTTCAAAGTCATCAGTTTCATCGCGCGCTTGATCTGGCCGCATTTGCCCATCGAAACGGTTGCATGGCAGTCATTGGCGGGCCTCATCCGATGACTTGCGATACATCGATGCTACAGGATCGAGGCGTCAGCTTTGCCGTGGCCGAGGCTGAGCTGGTTTGGCCCGCCATTCTGGAGGACGCAATAGCCGGAGAGCTGCAACCGGTCTATGGACAGAACCAGCGTTGGCAGCGCGAACTTGAAGCCCCAGTAATCATTCCGCCGAGCAAGAAAGACATGCACCGTTACGTTATACCGATGCTGGGACTCTACCCGGCGCGCGGCTGCCCGTTCACATGTAATTATTGCTCCGTGATTAAGATTGCCGGGCGCAGCGTTCGCAGCCAGAGTATTGAGACAACAATGAAAAGTCTCAGAGCAGCCAAAGCTGCCGGCATCAAGCTAATAATGTTTACTTC
>JAKEHZ010000352.1 GCA_022614735.1 Acidobacteriota bacterium
CGGTGATCACTAACCTGGGGTTTCGCTTCGCTGCGCTACGCTACACCCCAGGCTACATTCTGACGCCTGCTCCGCAGGCTGAAAACGGAAGAACATTTTCTCGAATGCATAGCATCTAGCACCTTTCTTCCAGCATCTTTTCCTGGGGAGTCGTTCATGTCGCGAGCGACGCCCTGAAACAATGACAACTACTGGGAGCGCTTGCGCTCCCAGTAGTTGCAGAGGAGAAACTGAATGCCAGAGACCGCGGATGTTGTGATCATCGGGGGTGGCGTAGTCGGTTCCAGCGTTGCTTATTATCTTGCCAACCAGGGTTGCACGAATGTTCTGATCATCGAGCGCGAAGAGAGACAGGGCCTTGGCTCAACCAGTAAAAGCATGGGAGGTGTCCGCGCCCAGTTCGCCACCGAGATCAACATCCAGATGTCGATTTACTCGATCGACTTCTTCTCGCGGTTTGAGGAGGCGACAGGTCACACAGCCGACTACCGGGCCCATGGGTACCTCTTCGCCGCGACAAAAGAATCTCATCTCAAATACCTGAGGGAAAATCTGGAGAAGCAAAGAGCATTGGGGCTTAATGACGCCGAGATGATCTCATGTGAAGAGATCGTGAAAATGATTCCGCAAATGCGCTCAGATGATATTATCGGTGGATCTTTTTGCCCGACCGATGGCTTTGTTGATCCCAACGGCGTCATGACCGGCTTTGCCAAAAGAGCCAGGGAGTGTGGCGTCAGATTATGGTTGAACACAGAGGTGGCAGGCATAAATATTGAGAACGGCCAAATTGCCGGTGTTAAGACAGACAGGGGAGATGTTTCGACACGCACTGTTGTCAACGCCGCCGGCCCCTGGGCGTCGATTGTCGCAAAAATGGCCGGCCAGGAGCTTCCTGTCTCACCGTTGCGCCGCCAAATTGTCAAAACTCAGCGTTGCGATTTTCTGCCGGCGAAGTTTCCGATGTTGATAGACATGTCGAGTGGCTTTCATTTTCGCCGCGAAGGTGAAGCGATTCTTATGGCGTGGCCCGATGACGAGGAAACTTATGGATTCAAAACCGCCCTCACACATGAGTTCATCGAAAAGATCTTGATGCACGCCGTCAACCGCGTTCCGCAATTTGCCGACCTGCCGGTGAACCCCCATCAATGTTGGGCGGGCATGTACGAAGTCACACCAGATCATCACGCGATCATAGGCCCTGCTCCGGAAGTCAGAGGTTTATATTGCGCCAACGGTTTCAGCGGTCATGGCGTAATGCATTCACCGGCAACAGGCCGAATTATCTCCGATCTGATAATCCACGGCCGGTGCGAGGTTCTGGATGCCACTCCGCTAAGAGTTGAAAGGTTTGCTGAAGGCAAGTTATTGGAAGAGACGGCTGTCCTTTAAAACAGACTCGCTTACAATGCGTATTCTTACTCGTTCTGATGTTCGGCGCGCGATTTCGATGCGTGAGGCGATCGAAGCTGTTAAGCAGGCGTTCATCGAGCTTTCAGCCCGTCGAGCAATTGTCCCTGTACGAATTGCAGTCCCGCAGGAGAGGCACGATGGTATCACACTCTTTATGCCTGGTTACCTGAGAGATTCCGATGCGCTCGCCGTCAAAGTGGTTTCCGTTCACAATCTCAATCCTGAACGCTATCTCCCGCTAATCCACGCGCTCGTCATCGTCATCGAGCCGGATACGGGGCAGCCCGTGGCCGCCATGGAGGGAGGCTATCTCACCGCACTTCGTACAGGCGCAGCCAGCGGGGTCGCGACCGATCTGCTTGCACGTGAAGATTCGGAAGTCGCTGCGATCATCGGCGCAGGCGTTCAGGCTCGAACGCAGATTCTTGCCGTCGCCGCTGTGCGACCGATCAAACGCTTTTGGATCTTTGCCAGACAGGTCGGTGAGATTCATTCGTTGATTGCAGAGATGCAGCCACAACTCGACTCATCAATCGAGCTGCTTGTCGCCGAATCACCCTCAGAAGCGGTTCGCGACGCCGATGTGATTTGCGCGGCGACGACATCAAACACACCGGTCTTCAATGGCGCGGATCTGCGACCCGGCACTCATGTCAATGCAATCGGCTCATTCCGGCCTGAAATGCAGGAGGTTGACAGCACCACGCTCAAGCGCGCTTCGAAAATCGTGATCGACTCCCGCGAAGGCGCCCTGACCGAAGCCGGAGATTTGCTGGTGGCAATTGAACAGAGGGAAATTCAACTGTCAGACATTTATTGTGAGATTGGTGAGGTTGCAGCGGGGCTGAAACCGGGTCGCGAAAGCAATCTGGAGATCACCTACTTCAAATCGGTTGGTAACGCCGCACAGGATGCTGCCGTGGCACAGGCTATCTACTACCGAGCTCTCGAAGAAGGACTCGGCCTCGAGATTGATTTGTCCATGTGAATTTTACGGGAGAAACAGTTTTCAGTTTTCAGTTTTCAGTTTTCAGAGAGATCACGCCCCAGCTGAAAACTGAAAACTGAAAACTGAAAACTGTTTAAGCTAAATTGCAAACTCAGCAAGAACAGGCGCGTGATCTGAGGGTTTCTCAAGCGCACGCTGAATCTTATCTATCCAGGCGCCAGTGCTCTTCTTGGCCAATGACTCGGTTGCCCACAAGTGATCAATCCGCAGGCCGTGATTACGCCGGAAGGCTCCCGCGCGGTAATCCCACCACGAGAAGAATCCCGCTTCCTCGTGATGTTGACGAAAGACATCAATCAGTCCCCACTGGCGAACTACCTGCAAAGCAGCGCGCTCAGCATCACTACACAGGATCTTTCCTGCCCATAAAGCCGGATCGTGAACGTCGCGATCCTCCGGCGCGATATTGAAATCACCGCAGATAACCAATGGCTCTTTCACATCGCATTGCGTATCGAAAAACGTACGCAGCCTGCCGAGCCAGGCGAGTTTGAATTCATATTTGTCTGTGCCAACCGCCTGGCCGTTCGGAACATAGACATTGATGATCCTGACCGAATTGATAGTTGCTGCGATCAATCTGCGCTGCGCGTCGGGTTGGTCATCGTGCAGACCGCGCCGCACATTGCTCATTGGCAGCCGTGAAAGAATCGCGACGCCGTTGTATGTTGGCTGTCCGAAGACTTCGATCTGATAACCGAGTTCCCGAAACGCAGTTGCAGGGAATTTTTCGTCAACACATTTCGTTTCCTGAATGCAAAGCACGTCGGGGTTATTGCTTTCGATCCATTGCAGGGCTTGAGGCAAGCGAACAAGGATCGAATTGACGTTCCAGGTAGCAATTTTCATAGATAGCTAGGACTTTCTCATATACCTTGTCTGAAGTTATCAGTTGGAGACTTAACGGAATGTAGTTGTCACCACACCGATTGCACTGAAATAAAGAGCGAACACGATTGTACCAGTAGAGGAAAGCCTCTTAAAGGTCTGATACAATAGCGTGGCAAATCCGCCGAAATCGATATACTCCGTCAGGAGGAAGGGCGACGGGTAATTTTGCCCAAAAACGGAAACATCTGGTTAAAGAATTTTATCCTGTGACTGTCGTCATACACGGATTGCAATGACCCACATTTGAGGATATATAATTAGGTGTCCTGTTTGCCTCCATTGAATTTCTCGAGTTCCGGAGCTTAGTCCGGTGAAGGAGACGTAATGCTGCATCGAAGATCGCTAATCAACGCGTTCGTTTTTTTGTTGATTGTGGTGCTAAGCGTGCCTGCGATTAATAGCGTGGGCGCTCAAGATCCTGCGCAACCACCGCAACCTAAACCCGCGCCGACACCGAAAGATCAAAAAGATAAGAAAGGGCAACAGCGCCAGGGCGCGCAAGCCGAAGAACAGACGCTCGATCCGGAAGGCACGATCAAACTTGCCACAGACCTGGTTAACCTGGACGTGATTGTTGTCGATCAAAATAATCAACCGGTCTATGATCTGAAGAAGGACGATTTCGTGGTTTTCGAAGACAAGGTCAAACAAACGATCGACAATGTCAGCCGTGAGGAAATCCCACTCAGCTTCGGACTGGTAATTGATACTTCCGGCAGCATGCGCGCAAAACTGCAGACTGTGACCGATGCCGCACTCGATTTGATCAAACAGATGAAGCCGAATGACGAGGCGTTCCTTTCGCAGTTCAAAGCCGAGCCTGAGCTGGTTCAGGATTTCACTACGGATAAGCGTGAACTCGAAGAATCCCTAGGCGAACTCTTTACAAGTGGGGGAACTGCATTGTTGGACGCAATCATTGCGACGGCTGATTACGCGCAGGAGAAAGCTAATACGAAGGATGGCCAACGCCGCCGAAGGGCCTTAATCGTCATCTCCGACGGTTTGGAGAAGAACAGTTCGGTCAAAGAGAGAGAAGTGTTGGAAGCGCTCAAGGAAGACGATGTTCAGATTTACCTGGTCGGTTTCATTGACGAGGATGAAGATGGAAGGAGCTTCTTCGGAAAATCTCCTGCCAAGAAAGCAAGAGAGCTGATGACACGCCTGGCTGATGATTCGGGCGGTCGCGCTTTCTTTCCAAAGGAAGTGAGCGAGATGAAAGGCATAGCAGCACAGATTGCAAAAGACTTGCGTACACAATTCATCGTCAGTTATTACCCGACCAACGAAAATCGTGACGGAACCTACCGTAGTGTCAGAGTGACGGTCAGCCCAAAAGGCACGCGTAAACTGGTTGCACGCACACGCCAGGGATATTTCGCGCGAGACAATAAGGGGCAATTGCCGACGCCAGCGGCAGGTAAGAAGCCGAAGGGCAACTGAAAATCAAAAATCAAAAGGCAAAAGGCAAAAATCAAAAGGCAAAAATGGCTGGAGCTAGCTCTTCCCATTTTTGCCTTTTGATTTTTGCCTTTTGCCTTTTGATTTTTGATTTTCAGCCTGACACTAATTGCCGCGCAATGACCAGCCGCTGTACCTCACTTGTCCCCTCGCCTATCGTGCAAAGCTTCGAATCGCGCCAGTATTTTTCGGGTGGGTAATCTTTTGTATATCCGTACCCGCCGTGAATCTGAATTGCCTCCTCGCTGACCTTGACCGCGATTTCAGAAGCGTAAAGCTTGGCCATCGCAGACTCTTTTGTAGTTTGTCCTTTTTGATCCTTCATCCAGGCCGCGCGCATCGTGAGCAGTCGTGCGGCGTCAATCTGCGTTGCCATATCGGCGAGCTTGAACTGGATTGCTTCGAAATCATAGATCGGTTTGCCGAATTGCTTACGCTCCTGCGAATACTTGAGAGCTGATTCAAAGGCCCCTTGTGCGATTCCCAAAGCAAGTGCGGCAATTGAAATGCGTCCGCCGTCCAGAATCTGCATCGCGTTGACAAAGCCCCGACCGGGTTCTCCGAGTTGGTTCTCCCCCGGTACCCAGCAATCTTCAAAGATCATCGATGCCGTCTCCGAAGCGCGCACGCCGAGCTTATTCTCCTTCTTGCCCGCGATGAAGCCTTTTGTGCCGCGTTCGACGATGAAGGCGCTAATGCCGCGCGAACGCATCTCGCGGTTGGCGATCGCCGTCACCACACAGATATCTGCCGAAATGCCGTGAGTGATGAAATTTTTCGAACCGTTGATCACCCAACCCCCATCGCGCCGTACGGCCGTCGTCTTCATTCCCGAAGCATCGGAGCCGGAGCCTGGCTCTGTCAGGGCCCACGCGCCAAGCTTTTGACCCTTGGCCAGCGGCGTGACGTACCTGCTTCTTTGCTCCTCGTTGCCGTACTGAAAGATATGATTAGTGCAGAGTGAATTGTGTGCGGCCAGGGACAGACCGACTGAGCCATCAACGCGTGAAATCTCTTCGATCACCGTCACATATTCGAGATAACCCATCCCTGCGCCGCCGTACTCTTCCGGAAAGATCACTCCCATCAAACCCAGTTCGGCCATCTTTGAAAACAATTCGCTCGGAAAATGCTGCGCTTCATCCCATTCCATCACGTGCGGTTTGATCTCTGCCTCAGCAAATTCTCTGACCATTCGTTTGACCTGCAACTGCTCCTCGGTCAACTCAAATTGTATCGACATCAAGAACCCTCCTCCCTTGCTAAATACCGTTTATAGCCCAAGAAGAATGATATTTCGTAACTACTCAGCCAGTGGTGCAGTACGGGGAGCGTCAGCGACCTGAGTCTTGATAAAACGGACTCTTGCCGAGACTCAGGTCGCTGACGCTCCCCGTACTGCACCACCAGCTGAGTAGTTACGAAATATAACGGGAAAGAGAGGACGAAACAATCTGATCCGATAATCAAAATACCCAGCATTGATTTCAGAGCAATGTGCCTCGCAAGATGATCGCGGCAACACTGAAGTAGATGACCAGTCCGGTGACGTCCACGAGCGTGGCGACAAAGGGCGCGGATGAGGCGGCCGGATCAAAACCAAGTCGCCTCAGAATCAGCGGCAACATTGAACCGGCCAGCGTTCCCCACAGCACAATCCCAAGGAGAGCCACTCCGACGGTCAATGCGACTAAAAGCCAGTGTGAGCCATAAAGGTCGGAAAATATCGACCAGATCGTGATTCGTAAAAAACCGATGCCGCCGAGGATTGCTCCGAGCGCCAACCCTGTAAAGATTTCGCGGCGCATAATCCGCCACCAATCCCGCAGCGTAACTTCGCCAAGCGCGAGCGCGCGAATCACTAGCGTCGCGGCCTGCGAACCGGAATTACCGCCACTTGAGATAATCAGCGGGACAAAAAGGGCGAGGACCACTGCGCGCTCAATCTCTTTCTCGAAAAAGCCCATCGCCGTGGCAGTCAGCATTTCGCCGAGAAACAGAATTACAAGCCAGCCTGCGCGCTTCCGCACCATGCGAAAGAAAGCGATTTGCATGTAGGGCTCCTCAAGTGCTTCGGAACCCCCAAACATCTGAATATCCTCCGTTGCTATCTCCTCTGCGACGTCGAGCATATCGTCATTGGTGACAATGCCTATCAGCACTCCTTCAGAATCAGTCACGGGCAGCGCGGCCAGGTCGGCCTTCCGGAAAACGTTCACTGCTGTCTCACGATCATCCGTTGCTTTGAGTGCAATGAAGTGGTTGTCCATTAGCTCAGTGACGTGCCGCTCCGGGTCGGAGAGTAGAAAGCGGCGCATCCGGATGTCATCAATCAGTACGCCGCGTTCATCCACCACGTAAACCAGGTTGAGTGTTTCGCTGTCCGGCCCATGTACTCGGATGTAATCAAGCACTTGCCGAATAGTCCAGTGCGGGCGCACGGCGATGTAGTCCGGCGTCATCAATCGCCCAACGCTGCCTTCGGGATAACCCAACAGTTTGGCAGCTACGGCTCGCTCTTTCTCATTGAGCAGAGACAGGAGTTGCCTGGTCGCTGTCGCCGGCAATTCTTCCAGCAGCATCGTACGGTCATCAGGTGACATTTCGTTGAGGATCGCGGCGACGTCATCCTGCGCCAAAGATTTCAACAACTCTTCTTGTTTCTCAAGAGGCAGGTACTCGAATGTTGTGGCAGCAGTTTTGCGTGGCAGAATGCGAAAGACCGGCGCCTGTTGCTCACTCGGCAGTTCGCTAATCAGGTTGGAAAGGTCTGATGACGGCAGGTTATCCACCGCTTCACGCAAGCCCGCAAAGTCACGCGAGCGTATAGCTTCTTCAAGTCTGATCCGAATTGACTGCATTCTTCACTCCCAGCAAGTATTATTTTGGATGAATTGATAATTGATCTGATCCGCATAAACGTTTTCTGCGTCATGTTGATATAGTCTCCTGGCCAGGAAGTCAAAGCAGGTAAGACGTTGGAAGGCTCACACTCGATTTTAGGGTGGTGCAAAGCGAAACAGGCGAAAACCTGATAAGTGTTTTCGCCTATTTCGCTATCTCTTGAAGGTATATGGTAAGTGCGGCACCCCTATCCGTTGAAGCGGGCTTTTCAGAAGACCAGCTTCAGTGCGAATTGCACCTGGCGTGACGAACCTGAGTCTCCGGTTGGGAAACGAGTACTGGTGATCACACCGAAAACACTTGCGGGTGGTGGAACAACCGCAGTTCGATTCGGGAATGCTTGGCCGAGACCGAAGTTAGCATGGTTGAAAATGTCAAAGATTTCAGCTCGAAACTGTACTCGCAATTGTTCGTTGATCCTCGTGTTCTTCAATACTGAAAAGTCAGTATTACTGAATCCTGGGCCGGTGACGGTGTTACGGCCAAGACTGCCGAAATGGAAGACCGATACGCCGTTAACCAGAGCCACAGGCAGAGCAAAGACCGCGCCGGCGGGACAGCCTTTCGGATCGCGCGGGTCGCAGACAGTATTGGTGAACCACTGTTCGACTTTGCCGACCTTTTCGACCTTGCCGATCAGATCCGGTCTGATCGTGTTGGCCACTCCCGTGAAATTGGCTGTGGTGGCTCCTCCAATGGTAGTCCCGGGAATTGCAAGAGGATTGCCGGCCAGAATAGTGATCGGGTTTCCGGTTTGCCATTGTGTGATTCCCGAGAGCTGCCACCCATCGACGAGGCGATTGCCCTTGAATGGCAATTCGTAAATCCAGCTGATCACAAACCGATGGCGCACATCGAAATCCGACAAGCCACGGTCATTGCGCAGATCGAAGCTGTTTTGAGCGGTCACACCCTGTGAGTTGAGCGAGTTGTAATCAATAGATTTCGAGAAGGTGTAGGAGGTATTGAACTGCAGCCCACGCGAAACACGTTTGTTGGCCGAAACCCAGAGTGCGTTGTAGTTCGAATTTCCCGCGCTGGTGATCTCAGTAATGTTACCACCCGGGAAACGGCGTACTCCGTTTGTAATTTGATTGAGGTTACGCGACATCCGCAGGTGGGTGCCTTTCGCTCCGAAATACCCAACCATCACTCCAATCGTCGGCGTGATTTCGCGCTGGATGTTCAGATTGTACGATTGCACGTAGGCGTTCCTGGCAAACGGGTCAACCGATGCTGGGGCAATGCCGGCTGCTCCGGCTACATTAACTGCATTGTCAAAGCGAATCGCGCCAGAGAATGTCAGAGGTGTCGCCAGCGGAGGGTTCGACGCTGTGGGCGATACCAGGTTCGTCACCGGTTGATCTGCCAAAATCGAGTAAGCGCCGCGCACCGAAGTCTTGCCGTCTTTGAATGGATCCCACGCGAAGCCTAGCCGTGGTTGAAAGTTTCTGTTGTTCTGCTCATAGATCAAATCGCGACCTGAGCCGATGCGAGTGAGTGAGGCCGTGGCTTCATCGAAAACGACGAAACGGTTGTAACGTTCCGTTGGCGTCATAAACCAGTCGTAACGAAGACCGAGCTCCAGAGTCAGGTTCGGTGTTACTTTATAACTGTCCTGAACAAAGAAACCTAAAGCGCCAGTGCCAATGGCCGACGACACGTCGCCGAGTGTGACGGTGAATGCGTTAGCGGTTCCCCTGAGAAAATCCGCAGGGCTGGCGAAACCGAACGAGCCTGTTGTCTTGTTGAAGTTGTTGTTGTAAAAACGGCGTAACTCGCCTCCAAACTTGAACGAATGTTTCCCACGCAAATAGCTCAAAGTGTCGGAGACGACAAATGCGGTGTCCCCTCGACCTTGCGGAAAACCGTTCGGCCCGCCAAAGTTGAGACCTATTACTCCTACCGCGATTTGGGGCAATCCAATCGGCTCATTGATTCCGTTGTTGATGCCGAAATCCGCTGGATTGAGCAGCGCGTTGGGTGTGAATGTGATAAAGATCCTGTTGTAACCGAACCTCAGTTCGTTGACCACCATCGGCCCGAATGTATGCGTTTCGTTGAGCGTGAATATCTGGCGGCGGGATTTGCGTGTGTCGCCGAAGCCGGGAATAGTGTTATTTTGCAATATCGGCTCACCGCGCTTGTCGCGTTGGACTGCGTAGTATCCGTGCAACCTGTCATTATTCGACAAATTGAAGTTCAAATCGACAGTCCACTGATCGAGGTCGACCGGCGCTGTCCCCGAGCCGATGAATCGTGGTATCCCGCCAACCACGGCGTTTGAGCGGGGGATTAATTCAATCAAGCGCCTCGAGACAGGATCGGTAGCCTGCGTGCGCTGTTCATCGCTCAGGACGCCGCTGTTTAACGTCAGCCCTTGCCGTTGGCGCAGTCCTTCATAGCTGAAGAAGAAAAAAGCTTTATCTTTTCCGGCAAACGTTGCAGGACCGCCCTGCCCGAAGCGCGGCAGGTAAAGGGGGCCGCCCAGCGCGGCGCCGAATTGATTGCGTTTGAATGGCGGGTTGTTCGGTCCGTCGAAGAAGTTACGCGCGTCGAGCGCGTCGTTGCGTAAGAACTCAAAAACTTCACCGTGATAGGAATTCGAGCCGGAACGCGTTGCGATATTGACGATCGCACCGGAATTGCGCCCGTATTCGGCGCTGTAGGTCGAGTTGTCAACTTTGAACTCCTGTACAGTATTGATCGAAGGCTGGAACGTGATCTGGTTCTGGACCATGTCGTTCAGGTTGACGCCGTTGATCATGAAATTCACCGTGTCTTCGCGCGCACCAGCCGTGTTGAATGCGAACGATCCCTGGCCGCGGAGCGGCGCCGTCAAAAAGCCATTTTGTGGAGGTGTGACGGAACCGGGAATGAGCAAGCCGAGATCCACGAAGTGACGGCCATTAAGCGGAATCTCCTGGACGGTCTTTTGATTGATTACCTGGCCAACGGTAATCGTGGCTGTCTCGATTGTTTGAGAGTCTGCAGTCACGCTCACCTCTTGTGTAACGCCGCCGACTTTGAGCTGGAAGTTTTGAACCACGATCCGGCTGACTTCGAGTGTGAGGTCACTCACGACTTGAGGGTTGAAACCATTTGCCTGAACTTCGACGCGATAGACACCCACCGGCAGAGCAGCGATTAGATAATTTCCGTCGTTGTCTGTCTGAACGGCGCGTTCAACACCGATGGCCTGGTTACGCACAGAGACTTTGGCGTTTGGGACAACCGCGCCTGATGGATCTGTGACAGTGCCTTGTAATGTGGCAGTTGACTGTGCCATCGCAGACAAAGTGAGGAATGAAGAAAATAGTGCTGCCAGTAACAGTCCTATTAACGTAAGGTCACGGTTTTTCCGTTTCATAATTATCCTTTCTTTCGGTACCAGAAATGAGTGAGGGCTAGAATGAGACCCTTATCTTTAAAAAATCAGTAACGTTCGCTCTCCTTTTACAAAGCAATTGGTAGACCAGATGAATAATATGAAGGAATTAGGGGGGTTAATCGCCTAGTTCTGATGCAGATCGAAAAACTGAAATCTAGCTTTCTGCATTATCTCCAAATTTTCGGATGTGATAGGCAGGAAAAGGAAGGCAGCAGTTTTCAGTTTTCAGTTTTCAGTTTTCAGCGATATCTCGCCCCAGCTGAAAACTGAAAACTGAAAACTGAAAACTGTTTTCTACTGTCGGTCTTTAAATTTCTCGTTAAGTCTGGTGTGTTTGTTAGATAGGTCAACCGGGTGGCCGTTTATAAACATATGCTTGACCTTTGTACGGAATTCCAGGATGTCGCCATCGGTCACAACCAGGTTAGCGATCTTGCCTGTTTCAATGCTGCCGACGAGTTTGTCCACGCCGAAGATCTGCGCGGGATAGATTGTCACACCTTTCAATGCTTCATCCTTCGGCAAACCGAAGGCTGCTGCTGTGCCGGCGTGATAGGGTAACAAACGGACGTCTGAAGCCGTACCCGTTGAGAAAGCGAACTTCACTCCGGCTTTGTGCAGCTCGGCCGCACGCGCATATGCGCTGTCATATGGATCGTCTTCAGTTCCGGGTAGAGCGAGAACCGCGCTGAGGATCACCGGGATATTTTTTTCCTTGAGCATCTTTGCAACCTTAGGAGCATTTTCGCCGCCGCTGATGATCAGTTTGAGCTTGTACCTATCGGCCAATTCAATTGCTCCTCTGATCTCTCGCTCGCCGTCGGCATCCACCAGGACCGGTATTTCGCCTTTGATCACCGGGATCATCGCTTCAAGCCCCAGGTCAACACTACGTGCAGGGATGCTCTTGTCTGTGGCAACCGCATCTTTGGCCTTGGCGTAAGCCTGGGCGTCCTCCAGTTTCTTGCGTAGATTTTCGAGTTGGCGTTCTCGTTGCTGGCGTTGTTGTTCGCCCGGCTGGCCAAGGATCTGGGCGAATCCTCCCCCACGTCGTCCGCCGAAGCCTAAAACCGGGTAGTTCATCTGCATTGCCGCTGGAGCCATTAGCTTCATCTCCTGCGGCGTCCAGCCATCGAGGTTGATCAACGCACATTGCCCCGAGATCAGACCTCCTCGAGGGCAAGTTATCGCCGTCGTCACACCATTCATTCGCGCCACTGGAATCAACTCGCTGTGCGGATTGACGGCGGTCAAGGCCTTCATATTAGCTTTAAAATCGCCCAATTCTGTCGTATCGACCGTTGCATTGACCTGACCGACCTCGGTCAAGCCAAGGGTTGTGTCGGAATCGATCATTCCCGGGTAGACAGACAGTCCGGTAGCGTCGATCACCTTGGCGTTACCCGGTACACTCACGTTTGCGCCGATTGCGGCGATCTTTCCATCATTGATCACCACTGTGCCGCGCTCGATTGTCGCTCCGTTGACAGTGACGATCTTCGCGTTGCGGATAGCGTAGGTGCCTTGATCGGGCCTGGATTGCCCAAAGGAAGGGGAAAAGGCAAAAGAGAGAAGGCAAAAGGCAAAAGGCAAAAGGCAAAAGGCAAAAATAGTTGCTCTGCGTGGGCGCATAATTAAACTAATAGTATTCATTTCAACTTTTCTCCTGGTACGAGAACAGTTGGCAGAAGACTCGCGACATCGGGCGATCAATTTTTGCCTTTTGCCTTTTGCCTTTTGCCTTTTGATTTTCCGATCATCCCGCTACGGATGCCTATCCGGATCGTCTTCGGCTATGGTAGGAATAATCGTCGGAGCAGCCTGCGTCGGTTGTACCTGCTGCGGGGATCTCCTTTCGCGCTCGATCAGATCTTTCTTCTCTTTGACAAGTAAATCGCGCCGCTTCAGTTCTTCCTTGCGATCGAAGTAGATCTCGCCTTCGATCATTGTCACTTCGGGGCGCGAGTAGATGCTGAATGGATGGCCGTTAAGTAGCACCAGGTCGGCGTCCTTCCCGACGTCAATACTGCCAATGCGGTGATCGAGTCGCATTTGAATCGCAGGGTTGAGCGTCACGAGCCGCAGCGCCTGTTCTTCGGTCAGGTCGCCATACTTCATCATCTTCCCGGCTTCCTGGTAGAAGCGGCGGGCGTGTTCGTTGCTGTCAGAATGGATTGAAACGACGATGCCGCGGTGGGTCATGATTGCGGCGTTGAACGGAACTGCGTCGTAGGCTTCCATCTTGTAAGCCCACCAGTCTGGCAAGATCGAAGCGCTTGCGCCGTGCTTGGCGATTTCCGGCGCTACTTTGTACCCTTCAAGCACGTGTTGCAGTGTGCGCACCTTGATGCCGAATTCTTCGCATAATCTCATGAGCATCACGATCTCATCGGCGCGATAGCAGTGAGAGTGGATGTCGATCTTGCCTTTGAGCACATCGGCCATGGCCTCGAGCTTGAGATCGCGGCGCGGAGGCAATGGATTTTCACCCCGAGCTTTCGCGGCCTGATAATCTTCCCATTTTTTGCTGTATTCGCGGCCCTGAGTGAAGGCTTCCCGGATAGTCTCTTCGACGCCCATGCGGGTGGCCGGGAAGCGGCGTGGTGTACCCTGTGACGCATTGAAATTGGCGCGCTTCGGGTTTTCGCCCAGTGCAAATTTAATCGTGCGCGGAGCGTCGGCAACCCACATCTCCTCAACTGTCCTGCCCCACTTCAGTTTGATGATCGAATTCTGGCCGCCGATGGAGTTGGCGCTGCCGTGCAGTTGATGGATTGTCGTCATCCCGCCTGCAAGCTGGCGATAGATGTTGATGTCTGTGTTATTGACAACATCGCGCATCCGCACCATAGCGGTAACTGACAACGAGCCCTCATTCGTGCCGTCGAGCGCGCTGTGCGAATGTGAATCGACGAAACCCGGCGTGACATACATTCCCGTCGCGTCGATCACCTTTGCATTTGCCGATGCTTTAACATCTTTGCCGACGGCAGCGATCTTCCCATTGCGGATGAGGATCGAGCCATTTTCGATAGTGCCGTGCGATGCGGTCAAAATCGTCGCATTGCGGATCAGGATTTCATTTGAGCCCGGCTGCTGAGCCTGTTGTGCCTGAGCGGCAGCGCCCATCGCACCGACTAGAATTGACAGAAAGATTGCTTGCCATCTCCTCATAATTTTTTCTCCGGTTTGAGAGGGCGAATCATTGTTGATTCGGCTTCTTTGTGCCACTGAAATCATAACTCTGTCCCATCACTTCCATCATCCCCGAGATGGCATTGCCATCGATCTTGCCTTTGGCAGTGATGGGCAATTGCTGTCCTTGAATATTGAGCGTGAAATCGAAAGTCAGCTCGTTTCCTCTGATACGGCCATTATTGATCGGCACGGAGCCTAAAGGAGTGCTGATCTCACCCGCCAGAGATTCGCCATCCTGTCTGAGAGTCAGAGTGCTTGCTGTGGGGCCACTTGGTGAATTGGTATTGAGCAACCAGGTCCCCGCTGCGAGAGCAGCAGAACCTGGTGTTTCAGTGCCGGGGACGGCGCCTCTCTCTCCTCTTCTGCCGCCTGCCAGTGGTCCTGTTTGCCTTTGCGTTTCCGGAGGCCTGATATCCAACAGCCTGCCATCGATCATTACGTTCCTGACCCTTGTATCTCTGGTGAAAATATCGCCGGTCGCTATCACCAGGTTGGCTATCTTGCCCTTCTCGATGCTGCCCAGCTGCTCGCTCAGGCCGAAGATCTGCGCCGGATAGATCGTCATGGCCTTCAAAGCCTCTTCCTTTGGCAGCCCGGCTTCAATCGCGCGTGCGGCGTTGGCGATGTAATCTTGTGGGCGGACAAGCGTCCCTGAACTGAAAGCGAAACGCACACCTGCTTTGTGCAGCGCAGCCGCAGCTTTCGGCGCTTCCGCGCGCTCACGCAGCACGCGCAACGCTTCTCTTTCGGGGTCTTCAAGACCTTGCGGCCTCTGCGGAAAGCTCAGGGAGAGTAAAACCGTCGCATTCTTCGCTTTGAGGTAATCAGCGATTTGATAACTTTGCGTCGCGCCTGCGATCAGATATTTGAGTTTGAACTCTTCGGCAAACCCGATAGCGCGTTGTATCTCACGTACGCTGCTCGTGTTGAAGATCACTGGCATCTCGCCGTTAATCACAGGTTGTAATGCGGCTAGCGATTTGCTGACCTGAGGGCGCTGCGCGCCGCGGGGTGCTTTGGTATATCGCGCCCACTCCTCGCGATAGTGCTGTGCGTCCAGCAGTGACTGCCGGAGAAAAGCGAAGACACCCATCAGTGAGCCCGGATAGCCTCCGCGCGCACTGGTGAAACCGATGTTGAGCGAAAATGGGGCTTTCAAAATCAGCTTTTCCGCCGTATCGGTACCCAGGTTGATCAGGGCGCTCTGGCCTTGAAAGACGCCCGTGCGTGGCGCAGTCAACGCAGTTGTGATTCCGGCCGCTCGCTGTTGATCGAAAGTGGTTTCGGTGACCTGCAACTGCTCGACGACTGTGACTTCGGGCAAGAGGCCGACGGTCGAAGGCGGTGCGGTCATTTGGGCGATGAACGCCTGCATCGGGTCGTCGCCGGTAGGCCTGGGCGTAGGAGTCGCAGCCGGTCTGATGCCGTAATTCGTGTAGGAATCGAAGAAACCCGGATAGACTGTCATCCCGGTCGCGTCGATCACACGTGCGTCGCCGGGAATGGGAATGTCTGCGCCAACAGCCTCGATCAAACCATTGCGGATAACGACTACGCCTTTCTGAATTATCGCGCCGGTCACGGTAACGACGGTCGCGCCACGAATCGCGTAGGCTTCGCCATCAAACATCCGTGCAGATGTCGGGCGAACTATGATGGAGACCGAGGCCATTAAAAAGAGCACGATTACACAGACGAGCGGCAGGTAGAACTTTTTCTTCCTCATGAAGTAGACTCCCCGGTAGAGTTAGTCCAGTTACAATGTCTGAGCCAGTCGTAAGAATTTGGATGCTTAGTGATGAATGAGAGAGCCGCCTTTCACTCGTCACTTGAGCGAAAAGACGTCAAAGGCAGCATAAGGTTACAACTATTATCGCTGCTCGCTTGCTAATCTAGCTGAAGAGGGAATACGAAACAAACGAAAATAGCGAAACAAACGAAAAATATTGAGTTAGTCTTTTTTGACGCTACTGGGACGCTCTTTGAAGTAAAAGGGAGTATCGGTGAAATCTACCGCAGATTCGCTCATCGCTATGGCGTCGAGGTAGACTCGAAAAATATCACAGAAGCTTTTTCGCGCAGTTTTCGTAACCAGCCGCCATTAGCATTTCCACCTGGAATTCCTGAAACTGATCTGTATAGGCGTGAGCGCGATTGGTGGCGTAGTCTCGTCTATGATGTTTTCATCAACAAACGATTTTTACAATTTGAGGACTTCTTTGCCGAGGTCTTTGAATACTTCAGAGGAGAAGACGCGTGGCAACTTTTTGATGATGTCATTCCAACATTGACCGCACTTAAAGGGTGCGGCTTGCGATTAGCAGTAATTTCAAACTTCGACTCTCGGCTTGATGATCTGCTGCGTGTTCTGGAGTTGGATCAATTCTTCGAAGCCATTCATATTTCGAGCCGCATCGGCATCGCGAAACCTGATGCGATGATATTTATAAACGCGCTGAATCATCATGCTATCGAGCCGAGTGCAGCCTTGCATGTGGGAGATAGTATGCGAGAAGACGCGCTTGGCGCTGCAGCTGCAGGCATTCACTCTGTCCTGCTCGATCGCGCTAACAAATTTTTCGCTACAGAGAAGGTGAATCGGGTCAGTGGTCTCGACCAATTGGTTGGATTGTTGGGGATGTGATGGCGGCAATTCACCACGGATTGACACGGATGCGACGGATTTTCACGGATTTAATCCGTGCTGATCCGTCGCATCCGTGTCAATCCGTGGTGAATTGCCGCCATTTACTTAGACATTACACGAGAATGACATTAATTGATGACACGCGAAGAATTCTGAAGTATGATGAGGCTCTTCATCTGCACGACAGACCTCAGCATCCGGGAGAATTCAATGAGACAATTGGCGCCCCGAACACCACTGCTCATCGGTATTTCACTTATTCTCATCGTCGCGAGCCTCTGGCTTCTTCTCTCCAATAAGAACGATAGATCGCAACCAAATTCAAAGCTAGCAATAAGCGCAGAGATCTTGGCAGGCGAAAAGGCACGCACAGATCAACCGGGCGAGGCGCAAGAATACTACCGCCTAAAGCGCGCGCCTGTCGGGGAATATGCCGTGCCGGTGGAGCGCTACCTGGTCGCTCGCGAGCGGATGCGCTTGATGCGCCGGCACTCAACAGGGCTCGGAAGAACGCTCTCCACGGATGATCTGCGCAGCCAGGATGTGATGCAGCTATCCCTCGATGCCTGGAACTGGCTGGGGCCGGGCAATGTCGGCGGACGTACACGCGCACTGCTCATCCATCCTACCAATCCAGATATTATGTATGCGGCTGGCGTGGCAGGCGGAGTGTGGAAAACGACCAATGGTGGCGCGATGTGGACACCATTGACTGACCTGATGGCAAACATTGCGGTCTGCTCGCTCGTCATGGATCCGACCAATTCGGAAGTGATTTTTGCCGGCACCGGAGAAGGGTTTTTTAACGCCGACGGTGTCCGGGGGGCAGGCGTCTTCAAGACAACAGATGGAGGTGCGAATTGGACGCATCTTAATGCGACCAGAAATGCTGACTTCTTTTTCGTCAACGACCTGGTCATCAGTCCCACCAATAACCTGCGGATATACGCCGCGACTAGAACCGGTCTCTGGCGGTCGCTGGATGGAGGGGCAAGCTGGAGCCAGGTTCTGAGCCGTCCCACCGACGGTGGTTGTTTAGACCTGGCGATCCGCACCGATCAGCCGACCGACTATATCTTCGCATCGTGCGGTCGAAGAGTGGTGGCCACAATCTTTCGCAATACCACTGCCGAGGGAAGCGGGACCTGGACTCCAGTCTATTCCGAAACAGGAATGGGACGGACATCGCTTGCAATCGCCCCATCAGCCCAGAACATCGTTTATGCGTCAGTCTCGAGTCTCACTACTGGCCCATACTTAGACGGATTGCACGCCATCTTACGATCGACCAGCAATGGTGATTCGGGGTCGTGGACGGCACAGGTGCGCAATAACGACCCCAACAAACTCAACACCATCCTCTTCTCCAACTCGCTCTTTGCCTTCCTCACCGAATGCAACCAGGGCACGAGCTCCTTCATTAATCAGGGCTGGTACGACAACTTGCTTGCGGTCGATCCGGTTGACCCGAACCGCGTCTGGGCCGGTGGCATCGATCTCTTTCGCTCTGATGACGGCGGGGCGAACTGGGGTATCGCTTCTTTCTGGCAGAACCGCAATACCCCGCGGTTCGTCCATGCAGACCAACACATCATCGTCTTCCATCCGCAATACAATGGGAATACCAACAAGGTCATGTTCGTCGGCAATGATGGCGGTATCTTTCGTACTGATGACGCGACGGCTGCGCCGGCGACCGGGCCGATGGCGCCCTGTAATATAATGAACGGAAGTCTCGTATGGACCTCGCTCAACAACAACTATGGCGTGACGCAATTCTATCACGGCCTGCCTTACCCTGATGGCAAGAGCTACCTGGGCGGGACTCAGGATAATGGAACCAACCGTGGAACGGATACTGGTGGTTCAGGCGGATGGACCAGTGTTTTTGGCGGGGATGGAGGATATGTCGCGATCGACCATACTAACCCCAATACTATTTTTGTTGAGACTACAGGTATTTCCATCCGCAGATCGACCAACGGCGGCGCCAGTTTCGCTACCGTGGTTAGCGGGATAAACGATACAGGAATGTTTATCAACCCATTTATTATGGACCCCAGCGAGTCGCGGCGATTATGGACCGGCGGGCAGTTCATCTGGCGCACTACGAACTCGGCGACAATCTGGTCGAGGGCAAGCACAGCTATAGCGGGGACGGCCGGCAACAGGGTGAGCGCCCTCGCAGTAGCTCCGACCGATGCGAATTATGTCCTAGTCGGCAGCGGTCAGGGATTCATCAATCGGACCAGCATCAGCCTCACTGCCAATCTGAACACAGTGTGGCCCAGCGTCCAACCAAGAGCCGGGTTCGTTTCGTGGGTCACCTTCGACCCGACAAATCGAGATATCGCTTATGCCACCTACTCCACTTTCGGTGGACAACATGTCTGGCGCAGCATCAACGCTGGAGCCACCTGGTCACCGATTGATGGTTCGGGAACCACCGGAATTCCCGACATCCCGGTGCACTGCATCGTCGTAGATCCGAGCAACACTGCCCGGCTATTTATCGGCACCGATCTGGGTGTCTTTGTCTCAACCGACAGCGGTGCGACGTGGGCCGTGGAGACGACTGGCTTTGCGAACACGGTGACTGAATCTCTCAGCCTGGTTACAACATCTGATGGAACGTCTACCTTGTTTGCCTTCACGCATGGGCGCGGCGCCTATCGTGTCGTTGCAGGGACCGGATGTAATAATTCTCTTACGCCCCCCAGCCAATCCTTTCCGCTCGCGGGGGGTACTGGCGGCGTTAATGTCTCATCCGCGCCTGGCAGTTGCAGTTGGACTGCCGCGAGCAACGAAAGTTGGATTACGATCACGTCGAGCGGTGGTGGCAGTGGCAATGGAATGGTGAACTTCACAGTGGCGGCAAATCCCGGCATCAGTCCGCGCGCTGGTACTATCACCATAGCCGGCCGCAGCCTGACCGTGACCCAGGCTGGAACCGCAGCGCACGTCTCGGCAGCGAGTTTCAGAGGGGGGACAGTCGCGAGCGAGGCAATCACGTCGGCTTTCGGATTGAGCCTGGGCACAGCGATCACCGCGGCCAGCACGACTACACTCCCGACCACACTCGCCGGGACTCGCGTCGCTGTCCGAGACAGCGGCGGAACCGAGCGGTTCGCACAGCTTTTCTACGTCTCTCCAACACAGGTCAACTACCTTATGCCGTCGGGAGTGGTGAACGGAACGGCGACTATAACTATCACCAGTGGGGATGGTTTGGTCTCGGTGGGAACGGTTCAAATCTCCACCGTCGCGCCGGGCCTTTTTGCGGCTAATGCCAACGGTGAGGGCGTGGCATCGGCGGCCGCGCTGCGTGTGAGTGCAGACGGCTCGCAGCGATTTGAACCGGTCGCACGGTTCGACACAGCGCAAAACAAGTTTGTCTCCGTTCCGATCGATCTCGGCCCGCCAACCGACGAGGTCTACCTGGTCTTATACGGCACCGGCTTCCGCTTCCGCAGCAGCCTGTCGGCCACCAACGTCTTGGTCGGCGGCGAAGCTGCAGCGGTCAGTTTCGCCGGCGCTCAGGGTACATTTTTCGGGCTTGACCAGATCAATGCTCGTTTGTCACGGAGCTTGATCGGGCGAGGCGAGGTGATTGTGATATTGACCGTTGATAACCAACCGGGCAATGTCGTCGGCGTCAATATCAGATGATGGTACATTGCACAAAACTGGGATTTACTTAAGGGGGAATCGATGAAATTCGGAGTCCTTTTCACGATCGCATCTCTTTGCGCATTGACAACAATCTGGGCTTGTTCCTACGTCCCCTCAAAAAAACATCGCTCGTATTCTCCTGCTCCGTCTAGCGCGCTTGTTACGAAAACCTCTCCTACGCCAGTGACGACAAAGATGTCATTGCGCGAAGCAGTGGCCAGGGGATTGATTGAAGTTTTCGGGGATGATTTTGACATTGAATCAGTGCGGATAAACATCTTGTCAAAAGCGAGTATGCCCCTGGAGATAACTATCGACGCAGGGACGGTTTTCGAAAAAGCTCCTTCCGGAAAGATGATCATAAAAGAAATGAGAATAGTAACACTTCCGGTTCATGGAAACCGCCAATCTATCAATGTCAACGCTGCTGATATGGGTTTATGCAGGTGTTCTGATGTCGATGAAAGCGATAAACTAACAGTCAGCCAGTCGTCACCCCCGGCTGAGATCAGGAAGTTGCTCGAACTACCAGAATTCCGGGAGGAGGACGCCCGCCTCCAACAGTTCGCAATCTGGACTATCACGGACAATCCCACGAGAAATGGATACTGCAAGATTGATGAAGGTGGAATCGTAACAAGCATCGAGCTGGAGGGGATAGAAAGAATCCGTTACATTTTTGAACAGGCTGGTATCTCAACCAAAAAATATCGGGCACTTCGTAAAGGGTAATTTAGACAGGATTTACAGGATTTATCAGGATTTTGTGAATTGGGCTAAATCCTGATAAATCCTGTAAATCCTGTCTAAATTTTCTTGGCATATCTCCAGTCTATTTCAACTGCCATCACTATCCTTGTTGAATTTCGAGCGGGAAGACCGTGTCCATCAGAGATGATCCGCCATCCACCGCGATGACCTGACCCGTAATCCAACCTGCACCCTCCGAGCAGAGCAGCACTACTGCGTTCCCAACATCCGCCGGGGTCGTCAAACGTCCCATCGGAGTCCATCCGCTCTCGTGCCATCCTCTCGCGAGGTTCTGCACTTCTTGCGGCAGGCTGTTTAAGACACTGTCTTCAGTGAGTCCGGGGCTGATGGCGTTGACCGTGATACCGCTCTTGGCCAGCGCTACCGCGAAGTAGCGGCACAGCGACTCCATCGCAGCCTTTGCTGATCCCATCGCGATCCATGGCTGCCAGCTTCCAGTGCGGGCGCTGGGGGCGTATGTTACGGCGATGATTCTGCTGCCTTCAGTCATAAGGCGGGTCGCCTCTTGTACTCCCACCAGAAACGCCTTAGCCTGGGAATCTACGGCCATATCCCAATTTCTCAGGGTGATGTCTAACGGGGCCTGGTAGAAAGTGGCTAACTCAGGTCGCGCATTGCTCACGAAGATGTCAAGCTTGCCGAACTCATCACGCACCTGGTTGAACATCCGTCTGACATCACCCGGACGCGAAACGTCAGCTTGAATGATGAGGCTATCAACACTTCGCTCACGGACCATAGCAAGGGTATGGTTAGCAGCTGCCTCATTCTGGTAATAGTGTATGGCTACTTTGACGCCACTCTCGGCCAGCTTCAGGGCGATCCCTCTGCCGATACCGCGTGAGCTGCCGGTGACCAGGGCGTGTTTTCCAATGAGTGACATGGTGATCTCCTCGACAACTACTGGGAGCGCTTGCGCTTCCAGTAGTTGTCATCGTTTCAGGGCGTCGACCACTGCGACATGAACGACTCCTCAGGAAATCCCTGGGTACGCATCGCTTCCAGCGTGCCAGGTCTCCGGTAACGACCGCCTGTCGAAGACTGGCACGCTGGAAGCGATGCGTACCCAGGGCGCTTCCATTGTTTCAGGGCGTCGTCCATGACGACATGAACGACACCTCTGAAATTGTACAGCAACCTTTCCAGGTTGCTGTTGTTTCCGCGATGGTCACATCAGTGAGTCAACAGCAACCTGGAAAGGTTGCTGTACTAGGCGACGGTGATTTTATAATTCACAGTCAAGTCACCGTCGCTCTCAGAGTGTGAGCCGGACCCATATCCGGGGCTCGAAAATGTTCGATCGATTTTCCCGACCGTGCGTCCTTTGGGGTTTTGAGGGATTGTCAGGTCAATTGCATCCATACTGATGCGTACATTGAGCGGCTTCCCGTCAGGCAGTGGAATGCCGGAAAGCTTCAACGGCAAGACGATCGGCTTGTTGGGACTCGCACTCCGGGAAACGGTGAGCCCGGCGCTGCCCAAGGCTCCGCCACTCAACCGAAGAATGAGACGCTCTTCTGGCCCGGAAAACTCCGGTTCCACGCCATCGACAATAATCTCGCCGTGCACCAAGGACTCCGCCCAGGTGATGGTCGCCTGACCATTGGTGATCGTGACCTGCGTGTAGAAAGCATCATCTGGGGGGACTTGTTTATCGCCTTCACTCAAATTCGTGATCGCCACTTCGGCCAGATCCTGCGCATAAGGCCCTAACTCTTCTCTGGTCTCCTCGGCAATCTGCCGGCGGATGCGAGTTCTCAAAGGCCTTTCGAGGAAATCGGCCAGGCCCACGATGTTGATATTGGCGCTAAAATCGGTCTGTGGAGTAACGACAAGCTGTCCCGTAGCGCTGACGCTTACTGCCAGGTAGATGAAAAGCTTCCCCTCATTGATCTGGCCATGGTAGGTTCCCAGTAATTCTGTCCCTGCAGACTCAAATTCGACGGCGAGCAAGATGCTGCCACCGTGTGCTGCGCTCCAAGATAGAACTGCACTTGATTTGCCCAAGTGGTTGAGTCTGACTTTGCCGCCAGGCACGTCGAAGTCTGAAATCGTAATCGTAATCGGGTCCAGCAATGCGTGAATCTTGTTCCGAATTTCCGCAGGGATGGCCCCACAAATGTCTTTCGTATTATCGAGCCGGCTCAAATCGAATTTGTTGTCGCCAGTGCTGAGGTCGAGATTGATGCAGCTTAACCCCAAGTTTAATGGCCAGAATGCGGTATCACTGTAAGTTACTGTTGGCATTATGTCTCCTGCGGCAACTACTGGAAGCGCTGCGCTCCCAGTAGTTGTCAATGTTTCAGGGCGTCGCAAAGATTGCCCCGCCCATGCTCTTGTTTTAGAATACAGGTTGCCTTCAGGCTTCTCTGCCGAACATCCCCGGGAGTTGCTCCCTACGCCACAGACCATAGCTTGAGAGCGGCGGGGAGTCTTTAGAAAGCTCATCAATTGTTGATCAATTCTTTATCAATGAGTTATTAACGACCATCCAGAGGCAGTCATGCAGGGACAAGACAGACATTTCTACGAGTTTGGCCCATTCCACCTCGATCCGAACGAGCGGCTGCTATTGCGCCAGGGTGAGGTCGTGCCACTTGCACCAAAGGCATTTGAGACGTTGCTCGTGCTTGTTGAGCATCACGGTCACGTGCTGTGCAAAGATGAATTGATGAAAATCATCTGGCCTGACACCATCGTCGAGGAAGGTAATCTCACACAACATATCTTCACCCTACGCCGGGTGTTAGGCGAGGGCCATGGCGAGCAGCATTACATTGAAACCATACCTCGGCGCGGCTATCGCTTTGTCGCAGGAGTGAAGGATGATTGGGATAAGCGCACCGAGCTGATCGTAGAAGAGCACACACATTCAAATGTCACCAATGAAGATCAGGAGGAGACCGGCGCGCTCGTACCGAGTCCCTTAAAGCGGATGGTGTCAGTCTCCGGAGAATTAAATCGCAAGTTCAGATGGAAAACAGGCAAAAGAGCCCTGGCCGTCTCGGGATTACTGGCGGGACTCGTAGTTGCGCTCTTCTACTTTTGGGGCGCCCGCCTGTCTAATAAACCCGTTCCCGGTGCAGGTCTGAGATCGCTGGCAGTGCTCCCATTCAAGGAGATTGGGGCCGAAGGCGATGACCCTTACCTGGGGCTCGGGATGGCTGACGTCTTGATCACCCGGTTGGGAAGTTTGCGGCAGGTGGTCGTGCGGCCGACAAACTCAGTCAGCAGATACACCAGTCCCGGCCGAGACCCGCGGGTCGCCGGACAAGAGCTGGGTGTTGACGCGGTGCTGGACGGCAACATCCAACGGTCGGGTGATCGCTTGCGGCTGACGGTGCAGCTTGTGGGCGTGCGAGACGGCGCACGGCTATGGAGCGAAAAATTCGATGAAAAGTTTACCGACATCTTAGCGGTTCAGGATGCGATCTCAGAAAAGGTGGCTGAAGCGCTGATGCTCCAATTGACCGGCGAACAGAGAAAGTTGCTGCAGAGGCGCTACACTGAAAACGTCGAGGCACATCAGGCTTATCTGATGGGGCGTTACTTTTGGGACAGGAGACATGGGAAATCGTTGTTCAAGGCCATCGAGTATTTTCAGCAAGCGATCAACCTCGATCCGAACTATGCCCTGGCTCACGCAGGGTTAGCTGACTGCTATGTCTCGATGAGCGGCGGGACTCTGCAACTGAGCGCGGGCAACCGCGTAAAGGCATCGACAGCAGCGACAAGGGCTTTGGATCTCGATGACACACTCGCGGAAGCGCACACGTCACTGGCGTCCTTAAGGCTTCAAGAATGGGATTGGTCAGGAGCAGGCAAGGAATTCGAGCGTGCCATTGAGCTGAACCCGAACTACGCCAACGCCCACTTGTTCTATGCCTGGTACCTGCAGTTGCGGGGCCGAGTGGATGAGGGTTTGGCAGAAATCTACCGCGCCCGGGATCTCGATCCCCTCTCTATAGCGATCAACACGACGTTGGGGCGGATGCTGATCGAGACACACCAGTATGACCGGGCCATCGAGCACCTCCAGAAGGCGCTTGAACTGGGGCCTGACGTCCTGTGGCCGCGGTTACGCCTGGCGCAGGCCTATACTCTCAAAGGGATGTATGATCAAGCCTTCGCCGAGTATCAAAAAGCTATCGGCCAATTGCGCGATGAAGGGAACAGGGAGGTCGTCTCTGTGGCAAGGTTGAGGCTCGGTCCGGCTTTGGCGCTCGCGGGCAAGAAGGACGAGGCGATCAGTATCATTAATGACTGGAAGAAGAATCCAGATCCGTTAATGCGAAGCGAGATCGCCATTATCCACCTTTGCCTCGGCAACAAAGATGAAGCCTTTGTCTTATGGCATCAGGCCTGCGCAGATCGTGATGGAGGACTGCTTTACGCTATCCTTGATCCGAGGCTTGATGGAATTCGCTCCGATACCCGGTACATCGACCTCTTGCGGTGCATGGGACTCGCGCCGTGAAAGATAATTCGGCGATTGCTCTCCAGTTGATCTTCAAACAAGTTTGTAACCGAAATCCAGATTGTCGTCTGAAAGCAGCATAAACTCATGGATGTCGAACGGATGTGTACCGCCTTTGATCGGATGAAGGAGTGCGACGTCGATCAGATGGTTGAGCAGATCGCCGTTCTCATCGATATCAACATCGAGCAGCAGGACATTTTTACCAGATGCGTCTCTTGCCGGAGCCATCGTTAATTGTAGATTGGCATGGCGTTCATCGGTCTTGACGCTGCGAATCTCATCTTTGATGAAGTGGAACTCAGGCAAATTTTTCTCCAGCCTGGCGACATGCTGGCTATGGTCCGCCTCTTCATAATCGTCGAACTTGTCGATATTTTGAAGAATATGCTTTACGATTTCGCCCATCTCCGGGTCCACGATGGCGAAAAATCGCTCACGATCTATGGCGAGGATTTGCCTGACAAAGGAGAACCAGGGATGCATACTGCCGATCGGTTCCGCGGTCAACATCATTTTGGTGAAGATATTTAGCATGGCCGCTTTAGCAATTATGGCGCGATCGCCATTGACTTTGTTGTAGTCGTCGCCGGTGAATTTTCCGATTGGTAGACCCTTGATCACCTTGATTTGCGAGATCTCAAGAATAGTTTTCAGCGTATCGAACTGCGTTGAGAGCTGGTTCCAGGGCACGAAACTTGCCCGCCATTCTTTGGGATTGCGCAGGACAGTCAAATCAATAGGCAGGTCCTCCCCATCTGTGAGTGAGAAGATGGTGGTTTTACAGTGCCTGTAACGTTTGGGCATCACTTCACAGACCAAATTTCTGGCCTGCGGGAAGGCCGGAAGTTCCAGCCGCTGTCCGGGCGGAAAGGACATCTTAAAGCTCCCGATTTGCGTAGAACTAAAATCAAGCCGGATGGCAGTAACCCTGGTTTCGGGATCATCGGCTTGCTGCTTTCTGACATCTTTCAGGGTCAAATTGAGAAATCCTAAATTGCTCATTGAAAATCCCCCTTATGAAACAAGAAACGGCGGCGAAAGTTGCTGTCCGGCAACGTGGTTGATCCTGATGTGTCGAAGCTGCCCATCTGCCAGATGGCCGATGGGCGTCACCTTCATTTGTTCACCGGTGATTTCGACCAGCAGAAAATGGCCTTCGTCATTGCCGCCCCAGACTTGCGTTTTGGCATCGGCGAAGTCCTTCGGCCTGCTCTCTCGATATTTCCCGCCGCCGCCTGTAAGAAAATGCGCGATCCCATCGGCTAGCGAGTACTGAAAGTTGTGCTCATGGCCGCTAAAAGTGACGCGAATGCCGGCAGTCGAACTGCGTTGTTCAAAGAGTCTTCGTAACTCTTTCAGCCCCCCATGTTGTGGCCCGGCGCAGAAAGCCGGATGATGCGAGAACGGGATGCGCCAGCGTGGCTGTGTTACGATCGAAAACGCGCGATTTATGAAATCCTGATTCTGCAGATGCTCAATAGAACACTTGCCATCCTCACCCTTGGACGTATCAAGGCAGACGAACTCAATCTCAGCGCCGTAGTGAAAGCGATAGAATAGACCAGACTCAAGATTGGCATCCTGTGCATCGCGCAGTTCCCTGAATTGCGTGGGAAGATAGAGATTGTCGTAGATCTGATCGCGATCACCGCTTTTTTCATTATCGTCGTCATCGTGGTTCCCGATTACCGGAAAGACTGGTACTCGGTTGAGCAGATAGCGATAGGGCTGAAAGTAGGTATAGAACCAGTCGTCATCCTCATCGCCACTCGCACCTCCGGTGATAATCTTCAGAAAGGTTTTTGCGTAGATGATGTCTCCAGTCGCGAGAATAAAACGAAACCGATGTTGATCGTATGCGGCCTCCAGTGCCTCGGCCACCTGGCGCTGGCATTGCGGTAGTTTTGGCGGCTTTTTTACACCACGACCGAAATCACCGATCACTGCGAAGGTCAAGTTCGCCGCATCTGTGTCCTGAGCAGGGAAGGTGTGAAAGCGGTTCTCGTAACCGTGGTCACACACTCGCATGACGCCCTCGGAACCGTCAAAATGCCAATCACGCAATGGCCCTGCCGCCCACTCGCTTCCCTTGCCGTTTTTCCCGCGCATTACCACGCGAAAGGTGTATTCGGTATCCGGCTTGAGGCCCTGTACCACCGCGTGATTGGTCGCCTCGACCTCGATCTTTTGTTCGTTACCCGAACCTACTTCGGTCACAAAGACCGTCGCCTTCGCAGCGTATGCCTCGGACGATTCGCCGATGGATTGTTTCCGTCCATCGGCACGTTTGGCCAGATCATCGTCATCGAGCTTCTCCCATTTTTCCTTGCCATCCTTCGCTTCGACTTTGAAGAAGAACGCACCCCACGCAATGATCGCTGCATTGTGCGTGAGTGCGGGGAGATAGAGATATTCTTCGCGATGGATTCTTTTGGCTGACATAGTTCCTCTCCTAACTGTGGGTTATTCCCGAGTTTGTCGCCATAGCCGAGATTAAGACGACTGAGAAAAATTAAAACCTGTCCGAGCTGGCTGAGCCACGGACAAAAACCACTATAGCACAAACACTAGAGAGAGAAGAACACAAATTTTAGGCGAGTCTTAACTTCCCTTTTGCCTGCTTTCGAGAGACAGAAGAGGGAAAACGGAACAGACGGAAATAACGGAACAAACGGAAAAATCCTGAAGAATTTCCGTTTGTTCCGTTATTTCCGTCTGTTCCGTTTTCCCTCTTCCTAAATCTTGGGGCGAATCCTACCTGCCATTGGCCACCACTGTACAAGAATTGATACCGTTCCTCGCCCAAAGACACGCAGCACTGCGCAGCGCCAGCTATTTTTCGACCCCGGCGGCTCAACGACGCCGACACGATGCCGGTAGCCACGTGGGATTGCAATTGTGCCGGGTATACCAGGCATTTCTATCTTGATCACACGTTCGTCATTTACCCTGCCGCTCCATTGAATCAGCGTCGGCCCGATCTTTTGCGATGATTCTCCATCATTATTGTGCGTCGGTTCTCTGGACTCATTCTGGTCAGAGTTCTCACGATCCGAGCCATTCTGATTACTTGCCGCTGCGTTGTCATTTTCCCGCCGCCAGACCTGATTGTTTCCGTCTCTTCCGGGAGCTTGCGAGATGTCGGGTTCGCTCTCCGGGTGCGGGACGCGTGTCACTGCAATGATCGGCTCGGGTAGTGGTGGAGTCTGCGGCTTCGCGATTGGCGGAACGGGCAGTGGATTTGATGTGGGCGTCATTATACGCGCGCTAGCGCTGCTGTTCGATGTAACTGATCGGATTGGTTTCGAGATCGGTTGAGTTTGGATTGATGGAGTTACTTGCGGGTTTGGGCTCACTGAATTCGCGTTCTCTTGCGAAAGCCTCGCTGCTAATTCCAGAGCATCAGCGTCGCTACCCGGAGAGAGAGAGTTTTGCTCACCAGTCTGATTGGCCGTCGCTGCCGGCGATGGCGAGACATCACCCGCTATGTTTTCGGGATTCGATGCTATCGTTTGACGCGAAGTCATTAATTGCCCGCCGAGCAAGACCCCGGCAGCCGAAAGCAGAATCAAAAGTGCTGCCGCAACCGTGACGCGTCGCCGTCGTTGACGAACCAGCTTCAAACGGGCATCGGGTGATTCTTCAACAGTTTCATGAAACATCACCTCCCGATCTCTTTGGACCGTTTGATCGTCCTCTTCCGGACTGGTTTGTAGCGGAATGATGATCTGGTTCGTCCCAGCGCGCATTTCCGAAGCGAATTCTTCTACGCTCTGCTGCCGCTCAGCGGGATTCTTAGCCAGAGCGCGGAGAATAGCTTTTTCTAAACTGGCAGGCAGATCGGGGTTGATAGCGCGTGGCGGGATCGGTTTTGCTTGAATCTGCTTAAGCGCAATCTCAGTGGGCGTCCGGCCGGTGAAAGGCCGCTGTCCGGTAAGCATTTCGTAAAGCACTATGCCGAGCGAATAGATATCAGTGTGATGATCGAGTGGACGGCTCTGGCATTGTTCGGGAGAAGCATAAGCGACAGTTCCGCTCATGACCGAATGTTGTGTGAATGGCGGTGCGCCGGGCGGCTGCGGGAATTTGGCGATTCCGAAATCGATCAACTTGATTGCAGATTGCGAGGCGCCGGATGGGAGAATTGAGATATAGCTGGCATTCTCATGATGAACGATTCCGTACTCAATAAAGATATTTCTAGGATTGATGTCGCGATGCACGATGCCACGCGCGTGGACATCTTTCAGAGCTGAGATGATTTCGCTCGTAATCCGAATCGCTTGAGACAATTCGATACGTCTTCTGTTGGCAATTTCCTCCCGTAACGTTCGGCCGCGCAAATATTCCATGACCACGTAGCGCAGGTCGCCATTGATCATCCCGGTGCCGTAAAAACCCACGATATTCGGGTGATGAATGGAGGCAAGGGTCTCAGCTTCGCGCCGCATCCGTTCGATCATTTCGGTCCAGTAACGGCGGCCTTCAAGCGACTCGATCGCATAGCTTAAATCGCGACGAGCAAGCTGCGACGGGTCGCTGATCTTGATGACAACATCCTGATCAGATTCCAGATTAGTCGCGGCGAAGACGGTCGAAAGACCTCCCTGACCTAAACGACGATCGATGCGATAACGTTCTTCAATGATTTGATCGATGAGTTGATCGAGATCGGGCTCGTGCACTTGAGCACAGTGAGGACAGAAAACGGCAAGATCATTAAGATCGCCGAAACAACGTGCGCAGCGACTCATGGCCTACTCCTTGCTGATGTTAAGAGGGTAATGAAAGTATAGGTGAAAGGGGATTGGATTGCCAGTGGAAGCCATTGGTCGAATTCGAAATCTTGTGACCGCGCGTCCCTTTACTTAGCCATCCGCGAATCGACTGAAACATTCCCGCCCCCCATTATCACTAACGTAAGCGCCATGCAGAGTAGAGCAAGCGCGTATTCATATCCGTTCTCCGATAAGAAGAATCCATTTCTCCAATGCACTGCAAATATTGCAATGGCCACTCGACAGGCGATAAAAAATGCGGCTGCGCGCGTAAATAATCCAAGCAATACGAGCGCACCCCCGATGAATTCCGAAAAGGCCATTGCGCCCAGCCAAAACCACGACGGGTGCAGATCGAGCGGGGCTCTTCCATCCATCCACGCATCAAGACCTCTGCCACCCCATATGCCGAAGATTTTCTGCGCACCGTGCGCGAACATAATAGAGCCGAGAGCAAGACGAATTGGAAAAGTGGCCCAGGTAGCTGTTGTTGCAGTCATAAGTGACATTGTCATCACCTCTCTCAGAAATAGCTTCATGTGTGTTGACAGATGTGCCGTAAGTGATATGTTACTTCAAGTTGTGGAGTTTATGCGGAGCTAGCTGGCACGTCAAGCCAGTGTAAAGCCTAAGTAATTGGTGGCAAATCACTACGGATCTACGGATCTACGGATTGCGGATTGCGGATTGCGGATTGCGGATTTAAAGAGAACCAGAACCTAAATTGCTGAAACCTTATTAAATCCGCAATCCGCA
>JAKEHZ010000061.1 GCA_022614735.1 Acidobacteriota bacterium
GAGTGTTTTCAGTGTACGTGCCAGCTCGCGTTCAATCTCACGTTTTTTTCGGCCACTGTAGAGAAGCTGCGGGTCGGTCACCCAGTAAAGATGATGTGGGTCGCGGATCAAAATCTCGGCCATATAGGGACTGCCGCCAAAGGTCTTGGCCAGAATTTCAAGCGTTCGCGGCGATTCCTTGAGGTAAGAGAAGAGATGGGTTTTGTTGACGGCAGAGCGCGTGAATCTCTCAAAGTGATTGAGCGCCTGGTCCGGATCAGCCGACTTCGCAACACATGCCAAAAGCTCTTCCAGAATCTCAGCCAGCAGCTGTCGCGCCGTAGGGTCATCGGCCATCGATTGCAGATTGGCGTCGGCTTTCGCCGGGTCCAGAAATCCATAAGGACTCAGCAATACTGCGGCCTGTTCTTTATCGAGGCGTGGGGCAAGCAGCAAGTCCTTTAAGTTCATCGGCGGCATACTCAATGATAAGATAACCGTATCGCGAGCGGTAGCGAGCGAGTCTCCAACAATTTATGTTAACCGCTGAGCTCAAACTGTCAATCGAATCACTCTGTCCTGAGGTAGAAAAAGAATTCATCCACGATTTCTTTACCCGGATGGACGAAGATTACTTTGCCATATTTTCACTGGAAGAAATCTGTGGACATCTGATGATGTCGCGCGAACTCGACCCGGAACATCCGGTGCAGTGCAAGATTACCCCGCGGGGAGAAGGCCAATTCGATATTATCATCGTTGGATTCGACTATCTTTCGGAGTTTTCCATCTTTTGTGGCTTGTTGTCGGCATTCGGCCTGGACATCCATGCGGGAAATATCTATTCGTATACAAGACAGGTGTCTGAAGAACGAAGATCACAGCCGCGAACAACACGACTCGCGCCGAAGAACATGCGCAGGCGACCGTTGGCGAGCCGGATAGTGGACGTCTTCAGAGTGCAGTTCAATTCGAGCGAGGGTTTCGATGAAGGCAGGCAGAGGGATTTTGAAAAGGAATTGCAAACGCTGGTCGGGATGTTGGCTGCCGGTTCGTCCGAACTGGCCAGAGATCGTTTGAATCGGTATCTGACCGAGCGCCTGGAAAAGATGAATGAGCAATTGAGCGGCCTGCTCTCTCCCATTGAAGTTCGTTTTGATAACCAGACCTCGCCGGAGTGGACTGTCATGGATGTGCACTCACAGAATGCCTTCGCTTTTCTCTATGCATTCTCGAATGCGCTCGCGATGCGCGGCATTTACATCCACAAGGTCAAGATCAGAAGTGAAGGGAGCGATGTGAGAGATCAGTTCTTCATCGCAGACAGGTGGGGGCGCAAGATTGAAAACGAGATGGAACAGGAGCGTCTGCGGACAGCAGTTGTGCTGATCAAGCAATTCACTCGCTTCTTGCCGGAAGCGCCTGACCCGGCCAGGGCAATGCGCCACTTCGATCAGTTTCTCGACAAGATCGCGGAAGAGCACATCTCCGATCGGTATGTCTCTTTCTTCACCGGCAAGGAAGGAATGAACCTGCTTGCGCACCTGCTGGGAAGCAGCGATTTTCTCTGGGATGACTTCCTGCGCATGCACTTCAAAGAACTACTCCCGATTCTGACAAATCTAAAGGATTTCGCCAAAATTGAGTTGAAGCCGGGCAAACAAGCGCTGCGTCATCAACTCGATGCTCAACTCGAGCAGACAGCTACTTTTGAAGAGCAGAAGAGAGTCGTCAATCATTTCAAAGATCGTCAGGTGTTTCTGATCGATATCAAGCATCTGCTGGAACCGCAGTTCACGCTGGTTGAGTTCTCTCAAGCACTGACGGATCTGGCAGAGGTGGTCCTGGATAAAGCCGCTGCTATTTGCTCTGCGACTCTGGCCGAACAGTACGGAGAGCCTCTGCGCAATAATGGAACGCCGTGCCCATTCACGATCTGTGGGCTGGGTAAATTCGGCGGATGCGAGATGGGTTATGCATCCGATCTGGAGGTGTTGTTCGTTTACGACGGACCTGGGCAGACGCGAGGAGGCCAGGCGCTCGATAACGGCATCTTCTTCGAATATTTGGTGCAAAAGATTGTGGGGTTCATCGAGGCTCGCGAGAAGGGCATCTTCCATCTCGACCTGCGACTCAGACCACACGGGAAAGCCGGACCTCTGGCCGTCCCTTTAGATCATCTGGCCTCCTACTACAGTGACGGAGGGGAAGCGGCCCCGTTTGAGAGACAGGCACTCATCAAATTGAGGTGGGTCGCTGGCGCAGAGGAGCTGGGACGCAGGGTGGAAGCGTGCCGTGACAGTTTCACATACAACGAGGCGCCGTGGGATTGGGATAATGCTCTGCACTTGCGCAGGAGACAGGAGCGAGAACTGGTCAAGGTTGGCCAGGTCAATGTGAAATACAGTCCTGGAGGAATCATTGACATTGAATACATGGCCCAGTATCTGCAAATTCTTTATGGCAAGGAGCATCCGGAAATTAGAACTGCCAATACGTTGGAGGCGCTCGATCGCTTGTGCCGATTGCAAATCATCTCCGACAGTGAGCACGATGAATTACGATCCGCCTATCTTTTTTTGCGTAATCTGATTGACGCGCTCAGGATCGTGCGCGGCGATGCCCGTGACCTCGTGCTTCCCGAGGAATTGTCCGAAGAGTTTAAATCGCTTGCACGAAGATTGGGCTATCGTGAGCAGGATCGTAAAAAGAGCGCTGAGAGATTAGCTGCCGACATCAGGCAGTTAATGAAAAGGGTTAACTCTTATTATATAAGTCGTTTCCAATCCAAGTCTCAGATCAGATAAGAAAGATGCATCTGAACGGCATTTGAGCAACGATATGGTAAAAACATCCACAGGAACCAATAAATAGTTCTGGCGTTTAACCCTGAGATAATTTATTGTTGCCCTCGACAAAGCGGACAAAAGACAAAATAACTCGTTGCTGGAAAAATCGAAGCTATCGCGTGCCGTATCTCACTATGGTTTTTGGGGGAAAGAATGAGAACGTGGGAACTCATTCGATACCCCACTCTCTCAATCCCCAAAACATGGTTACAGGAGGGCTTTATGCATGGTTACAAAGATCCAAGAACAGGTCATGGCGAGTTAATGAGTTTTTTACTAAAGGAGGGTTCAAAATTTTCAACCGAAGAAGAATTTAAGGCGTTCGCAGTTGCCGAGGTGCGACGCTTCATCAACGATCTGAGGTCCATTAATATCGAACTTACATTACGCCCAACATTCAGTGGAATCCCGCTTTCCCATCACAGCGCCTCTGAAAAATTAGCTGAGTTTCGCGAAAACTGAAGAGAAAACGGAACAAACGGAAATAACGGAACAAACGGAAAAATCCTAGAGAATTTCCGTTTGTTCCGTTATTTCCGTTTGTTCCGTTATCCCTTTGCCTTCCGATTTAGGCCATCGACAAATACCTGCAACCAAACAGATTCAACTTTCGTTTCTTCATTTTGTCCGAATTCTATAACCGAAGTTACTGACAAACATATGAGATTCCTCGAGGCAATAAAACTTGCGCTCTCTTCGTTACGAGCACACAAATTGCGATCATTTCTCACGCTCCTGGGCGTCATTTTCGGCGTGATGACTGTAGTTGCTGTCGCCGCCGTGATTGAAGGCTTCTTTCGCTACGTCGACCGCGCTGTGACTGCGGATCTGGGCACGAACACGGTCATACTCGACAAATACGGAATCATCACCAGCTTCGAGGATTTCATTAACGCCACCCGGCGCAATAAAGACCTCACACTCGACGATGTCGCTTACCTGCGCGAGAGGATGACATTGGCGCAACATATCGGTGCGCAGGGCAGTTCAAGCGCAGAGATCAGATCGGCAGCCTCGAAGATGACAAATGTCAACGTGCGCGGGGTGTCTGCGGCTATGATCAACATCGACACCACGCAGCCGGAGTTCGGCCGCTATATCAGCGAAGGTGATGACGAAAGGCGACGATACGCCGCGCTGATAGGCTCTGAAATCGCGGACAAGATTTTCAATCGTCGAGATGTGATCGGGCGCGAAATCAAAATCGACGGCCTTCCATTTGAAGTCATTGGCGTGGCGAAAGAGCAGGGATCATTCTTCGGTCAGTCGCGCGATGATTTCGTGATGATCCCGCTCTCCGCTTATCAGAAAATCTGGGGATTGAGACAAAGCCTGACGATCTCGGTCAAAGCCTACGACAATACCAATTTGCAAGATGTTCAGGACCAGATTCGCATGCTCATGCGAGCGCGCCATCGCCTCGGTTATAACGACAGAGACACGTTTGGACTGGTCACCGCGGATGCAATCAACAAATTTGTGCAGGCGCTCTTCGGCATTATCGCTGCAGTGGCGCTTGGCGTGACGTCGATCTCGCTGATCGTCGGTGGGATCGTGATTATGAACATTATGCTCGTGACGGTGACCGAGCGCACACGCGAGATAGGCATACGTAAAAGCCTGGGTGCGCGCCGCCGCGATATCCTGATGCAATTCCTTGTGGAATCAACGACTCTCTCGCTCGTCGGCGGTTTTATCGGCCTGGGCATTGCTTATGGTGTTTCAGAGCTGCTCGTCAAATTTACACCGATTCCAGCTGAATTGCCGGTTTGGGCGGCGGTTGTCGCAATCGCAGTTTCGAGTGGAGTCGGGCTGATCTTCGGAATTTATCCGGCGTGGAAAGCGGCGAAGCTCGATCCGATTGTGGCCTTAAGAGCGGAGTAGAAGATGCTAGAGCCTTTTATTAACTTTGGGTTCGGCTCTTTGAAAACGACGCTTTCCCTAGCCCAGCCGTTCACGGCTGGGTAGCGAGACACACAATCCCTGAGCCCGGTTCACCGGGCTTATCAGAAGGCTTCAGCCACAAGTTTGGCTAAAGCCGAATAGGGAAGGGCGTTGAAACGCCCTCCGATGTTTTCCATGACCCCTACCCAGCCGTGAACGGCTGGGCTAGGGAAAGCGTCGTTTTCAAAGAGCCGAACCCAAAGTTAATAAAAGGCTCTAAAGAAAATTATGTTCAAACAACAGGCAAAAGAGTTATTCACACAGGCGATGGTCACATTGTGGTCACACAAGTTCCGTTCATTTCTGACGGTGCTCGGCGTGGTCATCGGAACCGCTACCGTGATTGGTGTGGCTTCGCTCGCGAGCGGCCTCGAGGCGGGATTCAAAGAGCAGATAGAGCAGTTCGGAACCAATGTCGCTTTTGTCAGCCGGTGGGGTGGCGGACCTCGTCATACCGAATTGACTGAGGAAGAACGGCAGCGTAAACCGATCACGCTCGAAGACGCGGTTGCGCTGAGCCAACTGCCGTCGGTGGTGGCAGCATCTCCTATCCTTCGTCCTCCGGGGATGCCGCCTGCCGTCAAGTTTCGGAACAATGAAGTTCGTACCCCGCAACTTCGCGGCGTCTGGTCGAGTTATGCCAGTACGCGCGAAGTCACAATTGCAAGTGGGCGGTTCTTCACCGAGGCAGAAGATGAGCATCGCGCGGAAGTCTGCATCATCGGCTTTGACATCGCTGATAAACTGTTGTCGGGTTATGAGCCGCTCGACAAAGAGATTCTGATCGGCAACAAAGTCTTCAAAGTCATCGGCGTGCTGGAAAAATCGAAGAGTCCATTCGGCGGCGGCGGTCCGCCTGTCGACAGCCTGATCTTCATTCTCTACACCGTCATGCACGGAATGTATCCGATGCAGGACGATCATTGGGTCGCGCTCGGCGCGAAACAGGGAGAACTTAATAAACTGATTGACGAAGCGAAAGAGTTATTACGTCGCCGCCGCCATGTCCCCTATGACAAACCGGACAGTTTCGAGATCAACACACCGAGCGGTATTCTCGAGAGCTTCAACAAGATGTTGCTGATGGTATCGATGATCGTGATTCCAATTGTCGGCGTGGCGCTGCTGGTCGGAGGAATAGGCGTGATGAACATCATGCTTGTCTCAGTGACCGAGCGGACAAAAGAGATTGGGGTGCGCAGAGCGATTGGCGCCCGGCGAGCGGACATCATCTGGCAATTTCTGCTCGAAGCGAGCACGCTCACCGGAGTTGGAGGATTGATTGGCATAGCGTTCGGGTTTTTGATCAGTCTCCTCCTCAATGTGCTGATGCCGAATCTGCCTTCGCGGGTTCCGTTGATCTGGGTAGCGATTGGCTTCAGCGTTTCGGTCGCCATCGGGTTGATTGCGGGAATATATCCGGCGTTCAAGGCTTCCCGGTTGGATCCGATAGAGGCTTTGAGATACGAGTAGGAGAATACGGAACAAACGAAAAGAAGAGAGAATACGAAACAAACGAAAATAACGAAACAAACGAAAAAATTTTAGCTTTTTTCGTTTTTTTCGTTTTTTTCGTATTCTCTCTTCTTTTCGTTTGTTCCGTATTCTTCTTGCACGCTCTGCGAAACTCAGCCACAATTCGCCTTTCTTCCGCTGGCACGAGCAATTCAATCTTCTTCAAAATTAGAAAGGGCAAAAACAGGATTAAAGACCCCGCAGTGAGATTATTTATGTCATTCGATCCTAAGCACCGCAGTCACATCATCACTAATGGCCGCGACCGCGCTCCGGCGCGTTCTATGCTCAAATCTATTGGTTTCACTGATGAAGACCTGGCCAAACCGATTGTCGGTGTCGCTCATATGTGGATTGAGACGATGCCATGCAATTTCAATCACCGCGACCTGGCCGTAAAAGTCAAGGAGGGCATTCGCGCAGCGGGCGCCACGCCAATGGAGTTCAACACCATCTCGATCAGCGACGGCGTGACTATGGGCACTGAAGGCATGAAGGCCTCACTCATCAGTCGCGATTTGATCGCCGATTCGATCGAGCTCGTCGGGCGCGGCTATATGTTCGACGCGGTGATAGCGATTGTCGGCTGCGACAAGACGATCCCGGGCGCAGCGATGGGACTGATCCGCTTGAACGTGCCAGGGATGCTTTTATACTGCGGCTCAATTGCGCCGGGAAATTTTCGAGGGCGCGATGTTACGATTCAAGACGTCTTCGAAGCTGTCGGCGCGAATGCCGCGGGCAAGATCACAGATGCAGACCTGCTCGAGATTGAAAACGTTGCCTGTCCGGGCGCGGGCGCGTGCGGCGGACAGTACACTGCGAACACAATGGCGATGGTCATGGAGTTCATCGGTCTTGCCGTGATGGGCACAGGCAGTGTTTCGGCGATAGATCCGCTCAAAGAGAAGACTGCGCTTGAGTCGGGAAAGTACATTGTTGACCTGCTCCGCCGGGGCATCAAGCCCAGCGACATCCTCACGCGTAAAGCGTTTGAAAACGCGATAACCGGAGTTGCTGCGACAGGCGGCTCGACCAATGCCGTGCTGCATCTGCTCGCCATGGCGCGCGAAGCGGGGATAGATTTAACGATCGATGATTTCGACGCAATCAGCAGGCGCACGCCGTTAATTGCCGATCTCAAGCCGGGGGGGAAATTCACAGCGGTCGATCTGGGGAAAGCCGGCGGTATCGGTCTCGTCGCGCGGCGTCTGGTCGAAGGCGGGTTTCTCGATGGAAGTCAGACGACTGTGAGCAGTTTGACTATAGCGCAGGAGACCGAGCTGGTGGATGAGTCGCCGGGACAGGAGGTAGTCTACCCCACTGATAACCCGATCAAGCCAGACGGCGGACTGGTGATCTTGAAAGGCAATCTCGCGCCCGAAGGGTGTGTAGTCAAAGTCTCGGGCCACGAACGAAAGTATCATCGCGGCACTGCGCGCATCTTCGATCGCGAAGAGGACGCGATGGAGGCAGTGACGAGCAAGCGGATTAAGCCTGGCGATGTCGTCGTGATTCGTTATGAAGGTCCGAAAGGCGGCCCCGGCATGCGCGAAATGTTGGGCGTGACGGCAGCAATTGTCGGTGAAGGATTAGGTGATGAAGTCGCCTTGATGACCGATGGGCGCTTCAGCGGTGCGACACGCGGTTTGATGGTTGGCCATGTCGCTCCTGAAGCCGCAGTCGGCGGACCAATTGCCGCTTTATGTGAAGGTGATGTAATCATCTTCGATCTTGAAAGACGTAGGCTTGATGTCGAGCTTTCAGAAGAAGAGATCAGGCGACGGTTAGCCGAATGGAAACCACCTGCGCCGCGTTATACATCAGGGGTCTTTCATAAGTACTCCAAATTGGTCTCTTCAGCTTCGGAAGGCGCGATCACGAGAGCCTGAAAGAAGAATACGAAACAAACGAAAATAACGAAACAAACGAAAATATTTAAGCTTTTTCGTTTATTTCGTTTGTTTCGTATTCTCTCTTCCGGCTTCATTGACCTTCGTGCTTTAAGAATTCCACACCGATCGGCTCCCCATCGAACTTTGAGCCGGCATCAGCTGATTTACGATAAGTCACAATCACCGGCTTTGCCGGGTTGATTGGGCCGCATGTGATTGTCATGGGAATTTCTCTGGTGTATCTGACGAAGATTGTCTCTCCTAACTTGGGGGAATGAAACTTATAAACACGCGCTCCACTTTTTATCGTCAGTGTGATGCTGCTGTCGGTGCAATCGATTCTCGTCAGAAGCCCGCGCACCTGCTCACCCTCGAAACGCCGCCCCGGAGCTGCGAGGGTGGACGATGGTGTGGTTGCGGTTGATGATTGAGCTTGATTACCCTGAGCCTGTCTCTCCGCATTGAAGCGCGCCATCTCTGCCTCGACTCTCACAATAACCTCGAGCAGCGATTTGGCCCGCTCTCTGTTCTCTGTCTTCACGCCGCTGTTTGCAATCGGCTCTATTGTCTGGCGGGCTGCTTTGAAATTTTGCTGTCGTAGATAGACCTGAGCGAGGGTGTGAGCGATATCTTCGCGAGTGGGCGCAATCGCCAACGCCCGTTTGAGCAAATTGACCGATTCTTCCAGGTTTTCATTGAGCACCAGGTTGATGAAGGCGAGCTGTTTGTAGGTATCGGGGAAGTCCGGCGCCAGTCTGCGCGCTTCTTCCAGTGATGCCCGCATCGCTTTCACACTCTCCTCAGAGAAATGTGTAACGAAGCGGGTTTCGTCCACCTGCTCCCACTGCATCGAATAGGCATAGTAGTAATGAGCGAGATGGTCTTGCGAATTCGCGGCTATCGCTTGTTGAAAATGTTTCCTGGCTTCCGAATATCGCTCCTCACGCAAGCGCAACCGGCCCAGGGAGAAGTGTGCGGCCGCAAGATTAGGATCGAGATCGATCGCCCGTTGCAGAAAAGCAATTGCTTCTTGCGGGCGGTGTATGTGCCAGAGCAGATCCCCCAGATATGACTGCGTTTCAGCTTCGCTGAGCGGCGCTGTTTGCATACCGATGTCGAATTCAAGCTTTTGATCGAGTTTCAACTCTCGTGACGGGAAGGCCGTGCGGTGTATGTAGTTCTTCAACTCCTGTTCGATGGTCGAGTAATCGGTTCGAAAAGCCTCCCTGAAGCCGGCATCAACCGGCTTGCCCGATGTGAGCAGGTCGATGAAATGGTAAAACTGCGCCTGGCGTTTGCCGTCATTACCCAGCAGCAGGTAATGCACGAGCGCCCATGACTCTGCATAAAAGATGTTCTTCTTCTGGCTTACGTTGTAGAGTGGCGAAGCCTGATCTACCGTGAAAATAGTCGACAGCGGCAGGAATTCTATCTGGCGCAGGAGCCGCACATGGTTGGCGATAGTCTTTCCGATAATGACTTTCTTATCTCTGCCGGTGATCTCGAAAGTGCTGTAATACTCGGCGATGCCTTCGCTCAGCCAGCTTGGTAGTTGCCACGCGCCGCCGCTGGTCAATAAGTGAACATATTCGTGAAAGATGATCGAGTAAGGGTTAGCTATATTCCAGTCCGCGACGAGCGTGATATAGGCCTTATCATCACCCGATTGAAAATAGCCCGACACATTGGATGGTTCTCCCTGATAAAGCGGCTTATAAGGTCGATAAGATTTTTCGTCTTTGAAAACGACGACGGTGATCGGTATCGAAGGATGATTGCCGGCCTGGTTGAAAAATCGTGAGACCGCTTCACGAAATTGCTCGAGCCGCAGGCCGACTTTACGGATCTCTTTCTCGCTCGCGTTTCCGATAAGTGTGAAATGCCTGGATTGTACTCGTAGCCACGTATCTTTACGCTCTGGCGCAGCCATAGAGAAGGGCTGCGTAATAGTAGAGACGGAGAGGAAGACCAAAAACGCGGAGGTAGCAGCGAAGCGTTTCATCACTACACCTGTAGAATGAGAGTACAAATCTTGGCACGTAGTAAGATCAGTAGCAGCGGACATGAATATAGGCTTGTGTAACCGGCAAGACAAGTGAGAATACGAAACAAACGAAAATAACGGAACATGGGCGTCACTCGCCATTCGCTCTGTGCTGCTTTGAAACGCAAGCGCTGAAGAGCACTCGCCCTGCTAGTAGCCGACCAATTGGCTGCAGCAGGCGTAGCAGCAAGCGGTCGACCTTGCAGAGCAGTTCGAACCTATGCGGCACAACTCGGGTTACTAGGAAATTGAAATGCTTCTCGAACTGGATAGACTGAAGTGGCTTGATTATCTCCATGAGATCAAGTTCGCTAAGCTTTCGTTCGTCCTCCGTTATATAGGGCTTTCCGGGACCGTAAATCAGTCTTTGCATGCGTGGGTAAAGGACTTTCTTGACCAGCGAGGAGCGTCGAATCTTGTCTGTAACCGAGTGGGAGTAGATCTCGTTGACCACGAGCACGGCGTTTGGTTTTGCAACTCGGACAATCTCACCCATAGTCCGAGGAATATCGACATGGTGAAGGATATCTTGGGCGATGATGTAGTCGAAGGTCGAGTCCTCGTATCGCATGTGCTCGGCTGGCATCTCATCAAACGCGATCTGCAACCCTTCACGAATTGCTAGTTCTCTCGCGATCTGGAGGGAGTCCGGGCTCAGATCAAAGGCGCTGACGCTGGCGCCAAGTTTCGCAATGAGTAGCGCGTCGTGCCCAAAGCCACAGCCGACAATGAGTACCGATTTGCCTTTGAGATCGCACTCTGCGAGGTACGCATACATCTCCCAGTAGGCGTTCCACCATCGCTTTCCAGGATCCTGAAGTACCTCCCATGAGAATGGTGAGTCAAGGATCCATCGATGCTCCTTTGCGTGCTCGCGATGGTAGTCCAGCTCCCTTTGCTGTCGATCAGTGAGTTCGGTATTCAAACGGTCCTGCATGCGAGACCTTTCACTGCCGGGTTAGCAGGTCGCATGTTTGAAGAATGTCTTCGGATCGAAGATCATCTCGGGAGGCTCAAACGAATTAAAGTCTAGAGTTCTCAAGCAGAAATAGCCTATGCTGCGGAAGATGTCAAGGTGCTACGCCTAGGTGGTGCGGCGCTATCGCGCCCTTGACATCTTCCTCGCTTCGGCTGGATGACAAATAAGAAGAGCTAGTACTCCTCTTACACAACCGATGGCTTTCTTCCTTTTCTTCCTTCTCAAGTAGGGTGCATTCATCCTGCACCTTTGTGATCTTTGAACGAAGCCTTTTCAAACGCGACTCGATTTCGGTCAGGGCAATCCGCCCGCTCTGATATAAATCAAGCAGGCGCTCTTTCTCAAGTTCTAATTGCTTGCTTTCGCGTTTTTTCTTCGCCGCGCCGGTAAGGCTTGTCGGGAAATCCTTTTTCGACTGATTTTCCGTAGTTGACTGAACCTTCTCCGGTCATTGGTCTTTCAATTTGAAAAATTCTTCAGCAGTTTTCTTACGCCAACTTTTATTCGGGACGGTTTCGGTAAAAGGAACTTTCGGAGTCAGATTCGGGTTTAAATGCGCCGCCATCGCCGTTATTCGTTCAAATCCGATACCGTTACTCTGACGAATTTTTTTGGCAAACTCAATTAATTCGTGATTCTTATGTTTGCCAAAATATCTGTCCACGTCGCCCGAATAAGTCTTAAATTGATTGTTGACATACTCTTTGTATTCTGCCAAACGAGCTACGATGCTCATCAATTCAACTTGTTTATTGACCTTTGCCGTAATCGTCAGTTTTTGTTGGGCATTGATATCAGCAAATGAAAAAAACAAGATGATTCCGCAAAAAAAGACTTTCATAGCGACAAGATTCATTGTTACTTCGGTAAGGGCGCCTAACATCACGTTCACGCGGACCGAGTCGTTCACTATCAGTCGCGCTGATGTACCAAGCCGAGTTGTGCGGCGAGATCATAGTACCGTTGAGCTTCAGCCTCGGCGCCAACTAACTCGTACGATCGACCAACATTGACGTAGAGCGATGGATAGAATGGCTTAACACATTCGTTCCCAACAGCGTCTGCACGTGCCAATGCCTCCAAGTTCCATTGCAATGCTTTTCGTGGATCCTGCTCAAGGTGAGCTATGTAGTGCGCCGCAACGCATGCGTCATAATCATCAATCGCTTCATCCCAGGCTTCTATATATAATCGCTGAGCGTCTTTAAGCCTGCGTTCAAATTCGGCTTGAGTGCCTTCAATGCAGAGCATAACTGATCGACTCATAGCTTCCATGATTTTCTCCACGACCGAATTCGCGATTTCACTACACCGTCTACGCCTAACGGGGGTTAGGCGTGGTTTCAAAATATAGATCTATCTTCATCTTCTATCTATTCGCTTTCTCCGATACGCAGGGGTCACAAGCACCGCGAGCATGACGCACGTCGCGCCTTCAGGCGGGCTCAAGGAGAGCGAGCGTCTGCTACCGTGTCCGTGACGGCGTGGGCGCTGGAAGATAGAGAGCCGCGATGCCGTGTACAATTGAATCCACATCTACGTCATCAAGATTCATCAGCACGATGATCGTCAATCGATCATCCACAGCGCGGATCAGGTGGAACGCATGTTAGGCGCACCTTACTGCTGAGTTTAATCCTTCTCTCTCTGATAAGTGACAAGGAATTGCTGGGTTCCTGTTTCGGTCTTGAATTTCTTCGGCCTTGTCTTACCGGCTAGGTCATAACATATCTTTAATTTATCACCTTCAAGCTCGTAGATCGCCAAAAAGTTTTTCCCTTTGTTTGGCCCTTCTCTACCGATTATATCCATCGCTTTTATCTCCTCTGCCGGATATAGCTTGTACTCTCCCTGGTCATTTTGGTACCGATATTTGTCTACAGTTAATATAAGCTTGGTTCCTTTGACACTTTCGTCTGGGAGCTTTTGCCCACCTAGTTCTGCCTCAACTATTACCCAGGTACCCTCTATCATTTTTCGATCATCCTCCAAGAATTTATTGTTGAGCAAAAAGAAAAATGGCCAAACAAGAGCTATCGTCAATAAGATTTTGATGTTCACGAAGCGTCTCCTTCTGATTGAAAATATTCTTGGGTACACGCGTGCGCCTAACATGGTAATTATACCGACAACCAATGTTTCTATTATTGGAAATAAATGTTTAATAGTAGACATTTATATCCACTATTGGTAACTCATTTCTTTCCAGTATTGGTAATTTTTCTTTTTTCGATGCGCGCCTTCAGGCCAAGCTACACCGCCTGGTCATACCTCATCTCCCATATTCTTTTCTTAGAGTCCTTGGCAGCACCAGCAAGCTTTACTCCACGCTGTATGGCTATTTCTTTCAATTCCACGCGGTCGACGTGGACACCGACTATCTCATCAGCCTCAAACTTCTCAGCCTTCGGATTCCGGTCCGACTCCTCAATGACAATCTCGGCCGTTTTGCATCGTTTGTGTTGCTCTACATCATACCGAATGCGCACACAGACCAATCTTGAACCGTATATCTCCATCAATTCCTTCGTCCCTGGCTGGCCAGGCTTAATTTTTCTATAAGTTCGCATCGCCACCCCTCTCGGTGGAAAATCTGTTGATGGCAGCTGAGCCGTTTTGCCATGGGTGAAGCGGGAGTATAATTCCAACATTACGGCCCCGCAATATTTTCTTGCGGAGTCATGAAATGCCAGATAATCAGCCCAATAAACCTGATCGATCAGTCTAAATTACTCGATCAAGTCCGCACCATGATACGTTGTAAACGTATGAGTCTGCGCACCGATAAGGCTTATGAGAATTGCATCAAACGCTTTATCGTCTATCATAAGAAACGTCATCCGGTTGTAATGGGCGAAGTGGGAATCCGAGATTTCCTCAATCATCTTGTAGTCGATCAAAACGTCGCGCCTTCGACCCGGAATCAGGCTCTCCATTAGCTCCTGTTTCTCTAGCGTGAGGTTCTGCAAATTGATACGCAGCCCACTTGATTGATGTGGCCGGAAAGGCTGAGAAATTACAAAAATATTAGGCTTTTTCGTTCGTTTCGTTCGTTTCGCCAATTCTTGTTACTTCGTACTCTCCCTAGTCTTACTCATGACTCAGCGCTTCGACTGGATCCAGGCTTGCCGCTCGTAAGGCAGGATATATCGCTCCAACCACACCACTCACCAATCCACCGGTGATGGCATATAGGACGTATCCAATTTCGATTTCAACTTTTGTTCCCGTAGTATTGAGAAGTGTAAAGCGGACAATCAAGGATATGATCAACCCGCTCATAACGCCGAATGCGCTGATCATCAGTGATTCTTTAATGAAGACTCCGGCAATGAAGCGTTTCGACGCGCCCAGCGATTTCAGTATTCCGATTTGCCGTGTACGCTCGGTCACCGATGTGTACATGGTCAATGAAATCACAAGGAGGCTGATTGCCGCGGCCAGGCCTGCCACGACGTTGAGAAAGATATTGAGGCTATCGTAGCCGGTCGCGAAAAGCTTCGGCAAATCGGCTGTGAAGATGACGCGCAAATCAGGGAAACGTTCGATGATGCGTCCGGCGATTTCTTCCTGCTCATCCCAGCTCTGGCATTTAACCATGAACATCGAGCATTTACCCTGGGCTCCCAGCTCCTCCTGCATCGTTGCAAGTGGAATCATCATTCGCGCTCCGGTCTCAGGCGCGTAAATACCAACTACTTTAAAGTCGCGGTCGAAGATCTTGATACAATCACCGGGTCTGGTCTGGTGAATTGCAGCGTATTTGATGTCGATAATCACGCTATCGCCCGTAGCAGGGAGCGGCTGGCCTTCGACGATGCGGATTTTTGTCGCTCTGGTATAGCTTTCAAACTCAACACCATCGATTTGTCGTAACCCGAGACCGTTGTCGCCTTTCATTTCGAGATGCTGGCCAACAGGCGTGATTGCTGCAATGCCCGGCACTTCGCAGATCGGGTCCATCAAGGGAATTTGCAGGGAAAGCGGTAACGAGGTTGCCGAAAGACCGAACTGTTCGCGATGGCAAACCAGTAGTTCAACACCGGTATTGGTATCGCGCTCACCTCTATCGCGCAAGATACCGCGCACCAGACCGACAGTGAGGACGACGAGAATGAATCCAACTGCGACGCCAGTGATGCTTGCTGCCGTACGCCCCGGGTGATGTGTGAGGTTGGAAGTAATCAGGCTTTTCATGGTTCCTCCCGAATTATCTCTTCCGAACGATTGTTCGATGGTTGGAGCTTAAGCTTGTGAGCAAATCCTGATGCGGGGGAACCCGCGTGCAGTTCGTCATAAAGATCGAAGAACTGCGCAGTCACTGATTCCCAGCTATATCGCTTCGTCGTCCAGAGCGCGCGTGCCAGCTTGTCTCGGCAAACCGCAGTTTGGTCGAAGGCGGAGCGCACGGCTGCGGCAAACGCCCCAGCGTTGGCTTCGGCCAGCCAGGCATTGGTTTCATCAGCGTAAGAAAGCACGCCGCCGGATTTCGGCGCGACGAGAGGCAGCCCGGCGGCCATTGCCTCAAGAGGCGCGATTCCAAATGGCTCGCGCGGATTCGGATGCACAAAGGCATCGCAGTTTGCGTAAAGATCGATCAACGCCGCGCGATTACGGATATGGCCGAGAGAGTGAACGCGACCAGGCGCTCGAAGTCGGGCTTCATTTTCGAACCAGGTGGAGAGTGGCCCGTCGCCTGCTACGATAAGCCGGTAATCGCTGCTCTCATCGCTCGCCAATCTCTCCATCATTTCGATAAGAAGTGAGAGGTTTTTCTCCGGGGACAAGCGACCGGCGTAAAGCAGTATCTTCGTCCGTTGATCCCCGCTAAATAACATCA
>JAKEHZ010000353.1 GCA_022614735.1 Acidobacteriota bacterium
AGCAACCTGGAAAGGTTGCTGTACATCAATCCGCAATCCGCAATCCGCAATCCGCAATCAGCTGCGCGTGCGATACCAGTCAATAGTCTTCTTCAATCCCTCTTCGACGGGCACGCGCGGCTCCCAGCCCAGCACCTCCATGGCTCGCGTAATGTCCGGGCGACGCGTCCTCGGGTCGTCCTGCAGCAATGGACGATAGACGATCTGGCTCTTGCTGCCGGTCAGGCGCAGAACCAACCTGGCAAATTCGAGAATCGTCATCTCCGTTGTATTGCCAATGTTGACCGGCTTGTTGAATTGAACATCCATCAAACGACGAATGCCTTCGATGAGATCGTCAATATACTGGAAGCTACGCGTCTGTTGACCTTCGCCGAAAACAGTGAGCGGCTCTCCCCGCAATGCCTGGTTGATGAATGTCGGGACGACACGACCATCATTTATGCGATTGCGCGGGCCGAAGGTGTTGAATATTCTTACAATCCTGACGTCTAAACCATGCCCGTTGTGATAGGCCATGGCCAGAGCCTCCGCATAACGTTTAGCTTCATCGTAAACGCCGCGCGGTCCGATCGGGTTGACGTTGCCATAATACTCTTCGTGCTGCGGATGAATGAGCGGGTCGCCATAGACTTCTGAAGTCGAGGTGAGCAGAAACTTCGCTCGTTTTGCGATAGACAGCCCAAGAGCATTATGCGTACCCATTGCTCCGACTTTGAGTGTTTGAATCGGCAGTTGAAGGTAATCCATCGGGCTGGCCGGGCTGGCGAAATGTAACACCCAATCCAATTTTCCCGGTACATGAATATGATTGCTGACGTCATGAAAAATAAATTCGAAATTCGGATTTGAACGATGCTGTTGGATATTATCGATAGTTCCCGTCACCAGATTGTCCATTGCGACAACCTGATGCCATTCAGCAATCAAACGATCAACCATATGACTGCCGATGAAACCGGCGCCACCTGTGATTAAAACCCGCATGCTTTATCTCCCTTGATTATAAGGATTACTGATTGCGGATTGCGGATTGCGGATTGCGGATTGCGGATTGATGTACAGCAACCTTTCCAGCTTGCTGATGTTTGGTCAATGGTCACATCATCAAGTCAACAGCAACCTGGAAAGGTTGCTGTACATCAATCCGCAATCCGCAATCCGCAATCCGCAATCCGCAATCAGTAATCCTTCATCTTCCGATCCCGCGATATTTAAACCCTAACGCCTCGACTGCATCAGGATCAACGACATTGCGCCCATCGATTAATACTTTCCCGTTCATTACTTCACCAATTTTTTTGAATTCCAGATGGCGGAACTCCTCCCATTCGGTGACGATGACGATTGCGTCACAATCTTCAGCCAGTTGTAAGGCAGTATCGGCATATTCGACTTTCAAGTCAGGATGCTGTTGTCGGCATACCTCGTTTGCAATAGGATCATAGACCTTTACTCGCGCGTCCATTGCAATCAGTTGCCGCGCAATTTCCAGGGCCGGCGCGTCGCGCAGATCATCCGTTTCCGGTTTAAAAGCCAGGCCGAGCAACCCAATCGTTTTACCTTTGATGATCTTCAGAACTTCCTGCAATTTTTGCACAGCGACCTGGCGCTGGCGCCTGTTAACCTCAACTGTCGAATGAAGCAGGGAAGGCTCGTATCCGTACTCTCTTGCGATGTCGATCAGCGCCGAAACGTCTTTCCCGAAGCACGAACCTCCCCATCCCACGCCGGCATTCAAAAACTTGGGACCGATTCGGCTGTCGAGACCGAACCCGCGAACAACCTCTTTAATATCGGCGCCGACTCTCTCGCAGATATTGGCGATCTCGTTGGCGAAACTGATCTTCGTCGCGAGAAACGCATTCGCCGCATATTTGATCATCTCGGCTGAAGCCAGGTCTGTTGTCACAACGGGGACGGCTGTGAACCCGGACGGGCGCGGCGCCGACGCGGGCGCGATGAAAGTCTGTTCAACTATCGGCTCATAAAGCGCACGCAGCCTCTCTGCCGCATAACTGTTGGTCGCGCCGATTACGATGCGATCAGGATAGAAGGTATCCGTGATCGCCGAGCCTTCGCGTAAGAATTCCGGGTTTGAAGCTATGAGGAAAATATCTTCGGGTTTGAGGCCGTCCAGACGACGGCTGGTTCTGCTGCTGTCACGCTCGCCTGCGACGCTCGAGAATTTCTGACGATAGGCAGGGTTTTCATTCAAACCTTCCTTGACCAGCATTTCAACCCAATTACCGGAACCAATCGGCACCGTTGATTTGTTGACTATCACGCGGCGTCGCTCGCAATCCAGCGCGCGGCCAACTTCCTGAGCTACGGTTTTGACGTAGGAAAGATCGGCCTTCCCACTTGGCTGGGGCGGCGTCCCTACGGCAATGAAGATAATCTCGGACGCTTTGAACGAACCTGCCAGCTCGGTTGTGAATCGTAAATTGCCACGCTGCAACCCTGTGTGAATCATTTGATCCAATCCAGGCTCATAGATCGGTGATCTCCCATCGCGCAGCATTTTGATCTTGCGCTCGTCGATGTCAACACAAACCACGTTACGGCCCAGGTAAGACAGACAAGTGCCCGTAACCAGACCAACGTATCCGGTCCCCAAAACACAAACTTCCACTCTGTTCCTCCTTAAAACTACGCCAGTGAGCTACGAGAGAGGAGCTATTTGGCGAGATAAATTCTGACGCGCCTGGGCTGGCGCTTCGGGGTCGCAAATATAACAAAATGAGTATTGGCTGTCACGAAGAAAGTCTGGGAGTCGGGGAGTCTGGAGTCGGGGAGTCCGGAGCCCAGAACCCAGACTTATTCTGAAATGCAGATTCAGGAATTAGGAGTCTGCAAGTCAGAATAATTCAGGCTTCTGAGTTGCAGACTCCGGACTCCGGACTCCCAGACTCCCAGACTCTTTCATCATTTTCTTTCGAACAAAAAAACAGATTCTACAATCTTCGCTTCCTTACCGTCGTGAACGACAAATCTGCCACCCTTCCATAAGACAGCGCCGCCGTACTCACCGCGTTTGTTGACCGCATAGAAATTGATATTGAATTTTCGCAACTCTTCAAGATTGTTGCCGTAGCGCGCCGCGATACGCTTGATTGCGTCCATCGCCGCATCGGTCGGTGACATCCCTCGCCGCATGTTCTCAACGACTGTATGAGCGCCATTGATGTAGATGCATTCTTCACCCCGACCGGTAGAGCCTGCCGCGCCGATATCGTTGTCGACGTACAACCCGCAGCCGATGAGGGGTGAATCGCCGACGCGACCCGGAATCTTCCAGGCCAATCCTGATGTCGTTGTCACGCCCGAAATATCGCCGTTGGCATCGACCGCCAGACAATTGATTGTGCCTGTCGGACGATTGAGCAGCTTATCCTTTATCCACTCGTTAAGCGCTATCTCTTCCGGCGAAGGTTTCACCTGCGAGATTTTGCCGGTGGCGGAACGCGCGGTCTTGAGTGGACTGGGTCCCCAGGCATCGTTTGGATTGAGATTCTCTCTCCAGGCAAGCCACGCCATGCGCGAGGCTTCGGTCAACAACTCCTCTCTTTTAAACCCCTGTTTAAGTGCGAATCGCAACGCGCCTTCGCCGACCAGCAGAATATGATCGGTTCGCTCGAGGACAAGTTTGGCCACTTTCGATGGGGTCTTTATATACCGCAAACTTGCGACGGCACCGGCGCGACGTGTTGGACCATGCATGACGCTCGCATCCAGCTCTACATCGCCTTCTTCATTCGGCAACCCGCCATAACCTACTGAATTGTCACGCGGATCCTCCTCGACAATGTTGACTCCGGCGACAACGGCCTCCAGCGTGTCGCCCCCCATTTTGACAATCTCCATGGCCTTGTTTACACAGGCTATTCCGCCATTGAAAGTTTCGCCTGTCGGTGTGCGAGCAACGTTGGCACTTGAAATGACGACCGGGCGCGTCGCCTGTCGTGAGGAAGAAACAGCCAATGATTCATTGGTTAGTAAAGGGGCGCTCAAACCGGCCGCCGCCGTATGCTTGAGAAAATCCCTGCGCTTAATGCCGTTGTTTCTCATTGTGCCTCCTGATATGGGATGGGGGGCGCTGACGCTCCCCGTGCCGAATTTATTTCCTTCACACATTGATTTGAAACGAGTACTACGGCTTCCGTTCAATCTTATTCGTTTCCGTACTTCCTTCGTTCTGACGCAGCATCTCTTCAGCGGCTTGAATTCTCTGCTCCGTCTCTTTGCCGAGTTTTTGATAAACACCCAGTGAAGAGAGCAAATCGCTCTCGATCCTTCGCAACCGCTCCTTTTCGGCCTGAACATACCGCAGCCTCGCTTCGTGATTCAATTTGAGCTGCTGCATTGTCTGGTCTCGGTTGAGCGTTCCCATGTTCGCTGTTTGCGCGAGCAGACCTTCACGAGTCATCAGTTGATAGAGCGTCTGCTCTTCGGTTTCCAGAGCGGTTAACCTCTCGCGCACCGGTCTTATTTCCCGCTCAAAATGATCGATTCTCATATCCACGCGTGTCATCCGCAGCATATCGAGTTGTGCCTGCTGGCGCAGATTGAGAGAACGAAGCTCTTGAACAAGCGTTCGGACTTCATTGGTGAGTGACGTGACAGCCTGCACCAATGTATTGGGCATAGAATCGATTTGCTCCTGCGCATCCGGTTGCTTATTCGGCTGACTGCCTTTGTTCTCGACATCGATGATATTGGGAAATTGCGGGGGATTTTTAACTGGGCGTTTTACTTTGGTTGGTTGTTGCGCAAGGCCGGAGCCAGTCAAAACCATTAGAAACAATAGAGAAATTAAACATCTTTTTTGGTACTTCATAAAACCTCAAAATGGCACAGACCTCACTTAATGCCGAAACCGCGTTGGATGCGATTCGCGCAGACAGAAAATCTGTGCTAGACCTACGGGAGAATGAGACCTTTTTTAAAGGCGCTCAAGCCCTCTTAATCAAGCTAATGACGAAGAGCAATATTACCGCTCCCACTAGCCCGGCTATCAATAACCCTATCCAGCCACCACCCGGACTAACGCCGAGCCAGTTGAAGATAAACCCACCGACTATGGAGCCTAGCAACCCCATAGCGATATTACCGAGCACGCCGAACCCCCCTCCTCTCATGATGTTTCCGGCTAACCAGCCGGCAAGGGCTCCGATGACCAGTAGCACTAGCAATCCATAAGCATCCATACATCTCTCCTTTCCGAGATTTACTGCTTTTCATGATTGAAATGCTCAGCGCCCTCTAGGAAATGCC